>NZ_JAYKZX010000001.1:727500-882500 GCF_035989265.1 Sphingobium sp. HWE2-09
GCACAGTTGCGCCGCCGTGCATCCGGCCTGATCGGCCAATGCCTTCAACCTGCCCGCCAGCGCCAGATTCGCCGCCAGATGCTCGGGCTGAAAGCGCGGCATTCCCCGGCGGATGTCGCCCTCGGGCAAATCAGCGGCAGTCGGATTGCCCGCCAGCAGACCGCGCCCCAGCGGTGAGAAGGCGACGAAACCCACGCCCAGTTCGGCGCAGGCATCCAGCACCGCGACTTCCGGGTTGCGGACCCAGGGCGAATATTCCGTCTGCATCGCCGCGATCGGATGCACGGCCTGCGCGCGGCGCAGGGTGGCGGCCGACATTTCCGACAGGCCGATCGCCCCGATCTTCCCTGCCTCCACGCCGCGCACCAGCGCGCCGACCGACTCCTCGACCGGCACCTTGGGATCGAGCCGGTGGAGATAATAGAGGTCGATATGATCGACCTTCAGCCGCCGCAGCGAGTTGTCCATCACCTTGGCGATCGCCGCAGGCGATCCGTCCAGCCCGCGCTTCCCGTCAATCTCCCCCAACACGCATTTGCTCGCCAGCGTGAAATCGCCCCGCCGGTCCATCAGCGTCCGCCCCAGCAATTCCTCATTCGCGCCAAAGCCATAAAGCGCGGCGGTGTCGAAAAAGGTGACGCCGACATCGAGCGCATGGCGCAACAGCCGCTCCGCCGTCGCCGCGTCGGGACGCGGCAGATACGCGTGGGACAGATTCATGCAGCCAAGGCCGATGGCCGAAACGGTGAAAGGGCCTATGGTGCGCGTGGGGAGACTGGTCATATCTACAGTGGCAATCCTACATAATTTTCCGCGATCGTCGTCTGCGCCGCGACCGAAGACGCGATATAGTCGAGGTCGGCGACCTGCATCCGGCGATCGAACGCATCGCTATCGGGGAAGCGGTGCATCAGCGTCGTCAATTGCCACGAAAAGCGTTCCGATTTCCAGACGCGGGCCAGCGCCTTGTCCGAATAGCGGGCCACCGCGTCGCTGTCATGACTCTTGAAGTAGGCGATCAACGACTGCGACAGGTAATGGACGTCCGACATCGCCAGGTTCAACCCCTTCGCCCCCGTCGGCGGTACGATATGCGCGCTGTCGCCCGCCAGCATCAACCGGCCATGGCGCATCGGTTCGAACACAAAGGAGCGCAGCGGCGCGATCGATTTTTCCAGCGCCGGGCCGCGCGTGATGTTGGCCGCCGCCTCCGGCCCCAGCCGGATCGCCAGTTCGTCCCACAATCGGTCGTCGGACCAGTCCTCAAGTCTTTCGTCCAGCGCCACCTGCACATAATAGCGGCTGCGCGTCGCCGACCGCATCGACGCCAGCGCAAAGCCGCGTTCGTGATTGGCGTAGATCAACTCATGATTGCACGGCGGCACGTCCGCTAATATGCCGAGCCAGCCGAACGGATAGACTTTCTCATAAGCGGTCGCGACCGATGCCGGGATCGCCTTGCGCGAGGGACCATGGAAACCATCGCAGCCACACAGAAATGCCGCGTCGATCCGATGGGTCGCGCCGTCCTTGCTGTAGGTCAGGTAGGGCGCATCGCTGTCCACGTCATGCAGGGCGACGTCGCCTGCGTCATAGATGACCTCCAGCCCGCGTTCGGGCGCGGCTTCCATCAAGTCGCGAGTGATTTCGGTCTGGCCATAGACCATGACGTGCTTGCCGGTCAGCGCCGCAATGTCGATGCGGATCAGCCGTTCGCCATCGGCCAAGTGAAAACCGTCATGCGGCAGCCCTTCGGCATGCATCCGCGCGCCAAGGCCCAGCCGGTCCATCAGATCGGTGGTCGTGCGCTCCAGCACCCCGGCGCGAATGCGGCCCAGCACATAGTCGGGCGACGCGCGCTCGACCACGACGGCGTCGATCCCTTCGGCGCGCAACAAATGGCCCAGCATCAACCCGGCGGGGCCAGCGCCCACGATAGCGACCTGCGTCTTCATGATCATCCTCTCCCGTCCTTGGACATGGACGGCGATGATGCGGCGCGGATCGGTCGGGCGCCATGGCCGGAACAGCCTATGACTTGGACGATCGAACCGTGACCGTCCGCACAGGACGACCACAATCTCTCATATAAGCCGTCAGACAGGCTATTCCGACGAACATCAGGATGGACGATCCGCTTGCCGCCTATGCGGTCGGCAGGGTCACCACACTGTCTGGCGCATCGCGCAAGCGCAGATACAGCTTACCGTCCTGCGGCGCGGGCGCCTTCAACGCCGACCCGGTATAGCCATGCGCCACCTGCGCCGCCTGGTCCAGCGTCGGCGTCGCGCCCACCGCGTCGATCAGGAACAGGTCGCGCCCCTTGATCGTGCAGCCTTCCGCCTTGGCCGCGCAGGCCACCGCCTCGATCTGCGGCAGCCGCGCCAGCGTCACCAGCGGCTGCCAGTCGCTGGCCTCGCCCCCACGCACCAGCCGAAAGCGCAGCGGCCCGAACAGCGACGGGGCCATCGCCTTGGGGTCCAGCGTCGCCACCATCACCTTGGGACTTTCCAGCCGCAGCCCGTTGGCGGCGGTCAGCCGGATCGCGTCGCCATCCTCGCCCGGCGCGACCTCGATCACGTCGTTCGCGCTGAGCTTCGTCCCCTCCCCCGCCTGCACCGAAAACACCAATTGCCCATTGTCCGGCAACAGATTGTCGCCATTGAGCGCCAGCGCCTTGCCGGTCGCGGGCGGCGCGCCCAGGGTAATATCCTTGCTCAGCAGCCCCACCTGCGGCCGCGCCGCCGATACCGTGACGGCCAAGGTGACGCTCCGCCCGTCGCGCAGCTTGATCCGCGCCGTCTCGTCGCTGCCAGCCTCGGGCGCGGTAGCATCGCCCTGCGCCAGCAATCGTAGCCGGTCTACCGTCCCATCCCGCGTCAGCCCGGCGGGGCGCAGCGACAGTCCGCCTACCTCCACGCTGTCGACCTGGTCCAGCCGTTGCCCGGACAGCAGCGCACCCTTGTCGCCTGCGTGGAGCACCAGCCCGTCCAGTCGGCTCGCCTGCGCATAGCTGCGCAGGGGAATGGCGGAAGGCTGGGGCACGCCCTGATATTTTACCTCGATGCTGAGCGCGCCGGGCTTGCGGTCCGCCAACGGCACGGTCAGCGCCAGCGCGTCGCGACCCTGCACCGTCCATTTGACCGGCAGCGGCGGCGCATCGCCCTGGCGCAGGGTCACGCTTTCGACGCAGGCCGGGGCCGCGCCTTTCAGCGTCAGGCCATTGTCGCGGCCGACCACCAGCCCCTGCCCTTCCCCCGCGATCGTCCATCCGTTCGCATCGGGCAATTGCAGCGTGAAGTCCGGTCCTTCGAAACGATCGAACCCCCAGCGGCCGTAGAGATGCCCTTCCACCGCGCCCTTGAATGTGGGCGGCAGGCCGCTGCCGGTCAGCACATAGCCGCCCCGGTCGGCGCGCGCCTCCACCGGCAGTTCGATCGTCTCGCCCGACGCCGCCTTCAGCGTCAGCATCACGTCGCGGGCATAGTTGGTGGAAAAGATCAGCGGCGCGCCCTCCACCGGCAGCACCGTCCCCGCCCGGACCGCGCAGACCGGCGCATCGCCGCTGCGGCGCAGGCGTGGCGGGCTGTCCGCCTCGATCGCGGGCATGGCGACGACCATCACCGATTTGGGCTTCTGGAAGGACGGCGCGGCATTGAGCAGCAACGAAATGCCGTCCGCCTTGCGCACGCTCAACGTCGGCAGATAATTGAATTGCGGGCTGTTGAATGCGCCGAAAATCTTGGCGATGTCCCGCACCACGCCGATATAGGCGCTATAATAGCCATAGCCCGCTTCTCGCGTGGCGCTCAGTTGCAGCGCCAGGTCGGTGGGCGCGCCGGTCAGCGTCTCGGCAATCGAGCTGCTGTGCACGTCGGCCAGCACCAATGTCTCGCGATTGTCGAGCAGGCACGCCGCCTGCATCTCCACCACCTTGGACAGGCAATCCTCGTTCAGCTTCATCGACAGGCTGCGTGCCAGCGTCGGCGCGACGCTGCGCAGAAATTCGGGATGGCTGTTTTCCTGCGCCTTGATCGCCGCCATGAACGCGTCCAGCCGGGTTCGGTCGAGCGAGGCCTGGTTGAGATCCTGCGTCGCCCGCACGAATTCGCCCGGTTTGCCGCGCACCGCGTCGGACAACACGCCTTCCGCCCCGCCGGTGTCGGGCACCAGGAATAACACCATCTGCCGCGCGCCCTTGGGCACGGTCAGCACCAGCGCCTTGTCCTTGTCCTTCTTCTTCCATGTCTCGGCGAACTGCACCCAGTCCTTGGGCGGCGGATTGGTCGCCCCGCGCAGGAAGGCCGACACCAGGATGAAGCGCGCGCCCTGATCGGTGGGCAGGTCCGCCTCGATCGACAGCCGATCGCCTTCGGAAAGGCTCGGCACCTGCGCGATCGGCAGGCTCTGGTCGCCGCGCATCACCAATATGTCGAGCGCCGGACCCGCCAGTTCGAACGGCGCCGGTTCCGCCGCGCCCAACGGCGAAGGCGTCAGTATCGCGCACATCAGCGCGCCCGTTGCCACGCTGGCGGCGCGCATCATCCTGTCGATCGGCAAAAACATCATTGGTCTGTCATGCTTCCTGTTGGGGCGATCCCGCCAATGCCTTTCCCACATGGGTCAGGGCAAGCCAAGGGCGTAAGGGTAACGCCCCCCGCCGCGACAGGTTCACGTAGCCCCGATTTCGTCCCCATCAACGATCCGGCACAGCGCCTGCCGCAACAGCAGGACGTCCTGCCCGGCCAACATCCGTTCCACCTGCGCCTCCTGCGCCGCCATGATCGCCTCGACCCGCGCCCGCGCCGCCTCCCCCGCCGCCGTCAGCGACAAGGCCAGGCTGCGGCCGTCCACCGGCGATTTGTCGATCAGACCCTTGTTGGCGAGCGCGGCGATCAGCGGCACCATATTCGCCCGCTTGATCCCCAGCATCCGGCCGACATCGCTCTGGATACAACCGGGATTGGCGCCGACCAGGATCAGGATCGTGCCTTCGACCGGCCGCATCCCGATCGCCGCCAGCCTGGCGCCCAGCGCCGCCATCACCGCTGCCGACGCGCGCCGCAACAGATAGCCCAGATGCGATGCGACCGGATCGTGCAGGCGATTGTCAGGGGGGTCGAGCCGATCCATGCCCATCGGGATAATGCTATTGTGCATAGCAATCAACATTGTTATGAATCATAGCAATAATAGGAGTCGGATATGTCTGAATCGCACATCGCCCTGATCATCGGCGGGGACCAGCGCGCCGCTGCCGCCACCTTCCAGCGTATCAATCCGGTCACCGGCGCGGTCGCCACCACCGCCGCAGCCGCTAGCCCCGACGATGCGATCGCCGCCGTCGACGCCGCACAAGCCGCCTTCCCCGCCTGGTCGGCGCTTGGCCCCAATGCCCGCCGCGCCGCCCTGATGAAGGCCGCCGACGCGCTGGACGCCAAGGCGTCGGACTTCGTCGCCGCGATGATGGAGGAAATCGGCGCGACCGAAGGCTGGGCGCGCTTCAACCTGATGCTTTCCAGCTCGATGGTGCGCGAAGCCGCCAGCCTTACCACCCAGATCAGCGGCGAAGTGATCCCGTCCGACAAGCCCGGCTGCATCGCCATGGCGATCCGCGAACCCGCCGGCGTGGTGCTGTCCATGGCCCCGTGGAACGCGCCTATCATCCTGGCGACCCGCGCCATCGCCGTGCCGCTCGCCTGCGGCAACACCGTCGTGCTCAAGGCATCCGAACAATGCCCGCGCACCCATGGCCTGATCGTCCAGGCCTTCGTGGAAGCGGGTTTGGGCGGCGGCATCGTCAACCTCATCACCAACGCGCCGCAGGATGCCGGTGATGTGGTGGGCGCGATGATCGACCATCCCGCCGTCCGCCGCGTCAACTTTACCGGCTCCACCGCCGTGGGCAGAATCATCGCCAAACGCTGCGCCGAGCATCTCAAGCCGGTCCTGCTCGAACTGGGCGGCAAGGCGCCGCTCATCGTGCTGGAGGACGCCGATCTGGACGAAGCGGTCAAGGCCGCCGCCTTCGGCGCGTTCATGAACCAAGGCCAGATCTGCATGTCCACCGAACGGATCATCCTGGTCGATGCGATCGCCGACGCCTTTGCCGCGAAGTTCCAGGCGAAGGTCGCAACCATGGCCGTCGGCGACCCGCGCGAAGGCAAGACGCCGCTGGGCGCGGTGGTCGATACGAAAACCGTCGCCCATGTCCAGTCGCTGATCGATGACGCGCTGGCGTCCGGCGCGACGCAGCTGAACGGCGGCGCCGTGCTGGCGCAAGGCGGCGGCGTCCTCATGCCCGCCCATGTCATCGACGGCGTGACCCCGGCCATGAAGCTGTTCCGCGACGAAAGTTTCGGACCCGTCGTCGGCCTCATCCACGCCCGCGACGAAGCCCATGCGATCGCGCTCGCCAACGACACCGAATATGGCCTCTCCGCCTCGGTCTTCACCCGCGACACCGCCCGCGGCCTGCGCGTCGCGCGCCAGATCCAGTCCGGCATCTGCCACGTCAACGGCCCCACCGTGCATGACGAAGCGCAAATGCCCTTCGGCGGCACCAAAGCGTCTGGCTACGGCAAATTCGGCGGCAAGGCGGGGATCGACAGCTTCACCGACCTGCGCTGGATCACGATCGAAACGCAGCCGGGCCATTATCCCATCTGATCACGCATCACCCAAAAGGACCGATCCCATGACCACCACCCTGCACGTCGAAGGCGTGGAACAGACCGAACTCGACACCGTCGCCTATACCATCGAAAACGGCATCGCCTGGGTCAGCTTCAACCGCCCGGACAAGCGCAACTGCATGTCGCCGCGCCTCAACCGCCAGATGATGCGCGTCCTTGATGAACTGGAATTTCGCACCGATGTCGGCGTACTGGTGCTGACCGGCGAAGGCACCGCCTGGTCGGCGGGCATGGACCTCAAGGAATATTTCCGCGAAACCGAAGCGCAGGGACCACGCGGCACGCGCGGCGCCCAACGCGAAAGCTATGGCTGGTGGCGGCGTCTGCGTTGGTATCAGAAACCCACCATCGCCATGGTCAATGGCTGGTGCTTCGGCGGCGGCTACGGCCCGCTCTTCGCCTGCGACCTCGCCTTCGCGGCGGAAGAGGCGCAGTTCGGCCTGTCCGAAATCAACTGGGGCATCCTGCCCGGCGGCGGCGCGGCCAAGGTAGCGACCGAACTCACCAATTTCCGCAACGCCATGTATCATTCGCTGATGGGTGAGAATGTCGATGGCAGGAAGGCGGCCGAATGGGGCTTCGTCAACGAAGCGCTCCCGCTCGACCAGTTGAAGGCGCGCGTCACCGACGTCGCCAACGTTCTGCTGACCAAGAACCCCGTCGCGCTCAAGGCGACCAAGGACGCCATCCGCCGCGTCCGCGAAATGACCTATGACAATGCCGAAGATTATCTGATCCGCGCGCAGGAAGCGGCCAACAGCTTCGACAATGAAGGCCGCAAGGAAGGCATCAAACAGTTCATCGACGACAAGACCTACAAGCCCGGCCTTGGCGCCTACGACAAGTCAAAACAGGCTGGCTGACCCCCTCCCCCGCCGGGCCGCCTGCGATGGCGCGGCCCGGCGGTGGGCTATCGTGCTGCCGATCCTGCAATGGACGATCGACCCGCCCGCCGCCATCGCCAACAACCGTTACGCTCGACACCACCAGAGCCGCGCAAAGCGGCTGATCGCGAAACAATGGGAGAGAGGATATGCCAGACCTGCACCGTCGCGGCCTGCTCAAGGCGCTACCCGCTTTCACCCTGGCCAGCGCCACCGCCCCGCTCGTGGCAGCCGCCGATCATCCCGCGCTACCCACGCCCCCGCTCAGCCTCGCCCTGCGCCTGCGCGTCCTCATCGGCGCGCCGCAGGAACTGGGCATGGTCGATGGCGTGCGCAAGCGCGTCATCCCCATCACCGGCGGCACGGTCGATGGCCCGCGCCTGACCGGCAAAGTGCTGCCCGGCGGCGCGGACTGGCAATCGATCCGCGCGGACGGCACCGCCGACATCCTCGCCCGCTATTCGCTCGAAGCCAGCGACGGCACGATCATCTCCGTCGTCAATCCCGGCTATCGCCATGGCCCCGCCCCTGTCCTCGCCCGCATCGCGGCGGGCGACGTCGTGGACCCCGCCCTCTATTATTTCCGCACCACCCCGCGTTTCGAGGTCGCCAGCGACAGCCCCCACGCCTGGCTCGGCCGCACCGTCTTTCTCTGCACCGCCGCCCGCTACAAGGATCATGTCGCGCTCGACATTTTCGCGGTAGGCTGACACCAACAGATCATAAATATTTCAGGACGGGATCACGCATGACCGACATCAGGCACAGGCTGGACGAAGCCCCGATGGGTCGGCTTCAGATCGCGGCGATCATCCTGTGCATCCTGCTTAACGCGCTCGACGGGTTCGACGTGCTGGCGATCAGCTTCGCCTCGCCCGGCATCGCCAAGGAATGGGGGATCGATCGCGCCGCGCTCGGCCTCGTCCTGTCGATGGAGCTGATCGGCATGGCCGTCGGCTCGGTCCTGCTCGGCAACCTTGCCGATCGCATCGGCCGCCGCCCGACCATCTTGGGCTGCCTCATCGTCATGGCCGCTGGCATGGCGGGCGCGACCCAGGCCTGGGACGTGGTGTCGCTGTCCGTCATCCGCCTGCTCACCGGCCTTGGCATCGGCGGGATGCTCGCCTGCACCAACGCCATGGTCGCCGAACTGTCCAACGCCCGGTCGCGCAGCCTGGCCGTCGCGATCATGGCGGCGGGCTATCCGGTCGGCGCGATCCTGGGCGGATCGGTCGCCTCGCAACTGCTGGTCGCGGGCGACTGGCGCGACATCTTCCTGTTCGGCGGGATCGTCACCGCCCTCTTCCTGCCCATAGCGCTCTGGCTGCTGCCCGAATCGATCGGCTTCCTGCTGCAAAAACGGCCGCACGGCGCATTGGCGCGGATCAACCGCCTGCTCGCCCGCATGGGCCACGCCCCGGCCGACGCTCTTCCCCCGCCCGATCCCACCGCGACCAAGGCATCTTTCGCCTCCCTCTTCGCGCCCGGCCTGGCGCGCACCACCATTTTCCTGACGCTCGCCTATTTCTGTCATATCATGACCTTCTACTTCATCCTGAAATGGGTGCCCAAGATCGTCGTGGACATGGGCTTTGCCCCGTCAGCCGCAGGCGGCGTGCTGGTCTGGGCCAATGTCGGCGGCCTTATCGGCTCGCTGCTGTTGGGCGCGCTTAGCTGGCGGCTGCCGGTGCGCGGCCTGGTGATGATCGCCATGGTCGCCTCCACCGTCATGGTGACGATCTTCGGTCAGGGGCAGACGACGCTCGGCGGCCTCAGCCTGATCGCCGCCGCCGCAGGCTTCTGCACCAATGGCGCCGTCGTCGGCCTCTATGCGCTGGTCGCCCAATCCTTCCCCACCGCCGTGCGCGCGGGCGGGACCGGCATCGTCATCGGCATCGGCCGGGGCGGCGCTGCTTTGGGGCCGATCCTCGCGGGCTTCCTGTTCAGCCTGAATTTCGGCCTGCAACAGGTCGCCATCGTCATGGCGCTGGGATCGCTGGTCGGCGCGGTCCTGCTGGCGATGCTGCGCCCCCGCCCCGCCTGACGGCTTGCGAACAGGCCGGGCCGGGCGCATATGGACGATCCATCATGTCGACCACGCCCGTCCCCAGCTTCTATCTCTATGGTGAGCCGCAGCGCAGCGTGGCGGAAGGCTTCGTGCATGTCGAAAGCCTGGACGATCGATCCCGCCCCAGCGAATGGACGATCCGCCCGCATGTTCATCGCGATCTCAACCATGTCATCCTGATCGGCGAAGGCGGCGGCGCGATGCAGGCCGAAGCGTCGCAGGTTAGCTTCGACGCCCCCTGCCTACTGCTGATCCCGGCGGGCATCGTCCATGGCTTCACCTGGCACAGCGAATCCAGCGGCCATGTCACCACCATCGCCGACGCCTATCTGCGCCACCTCACCGCCCGCGACGCCGATCTGACGCCGCTCTTCGCCCGCCCCCATGCCGTCGCCCTTCCCCCGGCCGAAGGTGCCACGGCCCAGACGATCATCGCCCGCATGGCGCAGGAACTGGGCTGGTCCGGCCCCGGCCAGCGCGCCGCCGTCGAATCCGCGCTCCTGTCGCTGATGGTCCTCGCCCTGCGCCACGCCACACTCGCGCAGGCGGCACAGCCCGGCACCGCCCGCCAGGCCGCGCTCGTCGCGCGCCTGCGCGAACGGATCGAGCAGCGCTTCCGCCAGCGCGAACCGGTATCGGTCCACGCCCGCGCGCTGGGCACCAGCCTCACCGCGCTGCGCCACGCCTGCGCCCGCGTCGCGGGCACCTCGCCCGCGCAGATGCTGGACGACCGCGCCCTGCTGGAGGCACGTCGGCTGCTTCTCTATTCCCAGCTTTCGGTGGCGGAGATCGCCTATGCCATCGGCTTCGAAGACCCCGCCTATTTCTCGCGCTTCTTCACCCGCCATATCGGCCAGCCGCCCCGCGCCTATCGCGCCGCGCGGACAGGTTGACGGCACGCCCGCTGCCCCTACATAGCCAGCCATGACAGCCGACACGCTAACCGACCTGCTGGTGGCCCGCCTGGTCCGCGACCATGGCAAGAGCAAGCATCACTGGCGCAAGGTGGTCGGCAAGCTGCGTCTTTACAGCCGCACCACCCACCCGCATTGCAACTGGAACGCCATGCCGACCGGCAGCGTCCAGGACGTCGCCCTGATCGAAAGCCTGCTGGACGACCTGCGCATGGCGCATCCGCTGCTGAGCGCGTGACTTAGGCGGTAGGGCATAAACTGTTCCCCGGCGAAGGCCGGGGTCCAGTTGCCGCGTCCGAACTGGACCCCGGCCTTCGCCGGGGAACACCCACAGACACAAACAAAAAGGGCGCAGCGAAAATATCCGCCACGCCCTTCCATGCGACCCCGAAGGGATTCCCGATCAACCCGCCAGCTGCGTTTCCAGTTCGCCCAGCACGCGATAGCAATCGAACACCTTGGCGACGCTCGAATTGGGATCGCGGCCTTCGCGGATGGCGCTGATGAACTCGCGGTCCTGCAATTCGATGCCGTTCATCGACACGGCAACCTGGCTCACGTCGATCGCCTCTTCCTTGCCGTTCACCAGATCGTCGTAGCGCGCGATATAGGTGTCGGTATCGCCGATGTAGCGGAAAAAGGTGCCGAGCGGCCCGTCATTGTTGAACGACAGCGACAGGGTACAGATCGCGCCCGTCTCGCTCTTCAACTGGATCGACATGTCCATGGCGATGCCCAGGTCCGGATGGATCGGTCCCTGCAGCGCATGGGCCGACACGATCTTGCCCGCCTGATAGGCGAACAGATCGACCGTGTGCGCGGCATGGTGCCACAGCAGATGATCGGTCCAGGACCGCGGCTCCCCCTTCGCATTGATATTCTTGCGACGGAAGAAATAGGTCTGCACGTCCATTTGGCTAACGTTGAATTCGCCCGCCTTGATGCGGTTGTGGACGAACTGGTGCGACGGGTTGAAGCGGCGGGTATGGCCGACCATGCAGGTCAGGCCGGTTTCCTTCTGCTTCGCGAGCACCGCTTGCGCGTCCGCCCAGCTATCGGCCAGCGGAATCTCCACCTCGACATGTTTGCCCGCGTCCATGCAGGCGATCGCCTGGGCCGCATGCATTTGCGTCGGCGTACACAGGATCACCGCGTCCACGTCATCGCGCGCCAGCATTTCGTTGAGGTCCGTCGTCACATGGCCGATGCCATATTTCTCCGCGACCTTCTTGGTGGCTTCCAATTCACGGCCGATGATCGACGTGACGGTCACGCCATCGATATTCTTGAGGCCATCAAGATGCTTTTCGCCAAAGGCACCAGCGCCAGCCAGGGCAATACGCATAAAAAACTCCTTATTCATCTCCCCTGCCTTTCAAGGGAGGGTTGAACAGAGGCACGTGACTCTGTTCAAGGGTGGGTGCGAGCGAAGCGAGCTTGCACCCATCTTGAACGCAGAAGCGACTGCTGACACACTCGCTCCACGCCACCCTGTCCGTTCAATGGAGAGGGCGAAATATCTTTACTCCGCCGCGACCGCGTGCCCCGCGTCGCTGCCGGTCATATCCAGCCCTTCGCCATTATCCGGGCGCAGCACCATATGGCCGATCGCGGTGTTGGAGCAGGGCACATGATAATGGCGGTGCAGCATCCGCGTAGCCTTGCCCAACGCCCCGCGCATCACCAGCCACATCACCATCTCGATGCCCTCGCTGCCGGTCTCCCGCAGATATTCGATATGCGGAATGCGGCGCAGGTGATCGCTGTCACCGACCAGCCCGTCCAGGAAGCGATTGTCCCATTCCTTGTTGATCAGGCCCGCGCGCGGTCCCTGCAACTGGTGGCTCATGCCGCCCGTGCCCCAGATCTGGACGTTCAGATCCTCGGGGAAGCTCTGCACCGCTTTGCGCACCGCCTCGCCCAGCGCCCAGCAGCGATTGCCCGACGGCGGCGGATAGGTGACGACATTGACCGCCAGCGGAATCACCTTGCATGGCCAGGCGTCGGGCTTGCCGAACATCATGCTGAGCGGCACGGTCAGCCCATGATCGACATCCATCTCGTTGATGATGGTCATGTCGAACTCGTCCAGTACCAGGCTCTGCGCGATATGCCAGGCCAGGTCAGGATGCCCCTCCACGTCCGGCACCGCGCGCGGCCCCCATCCCTCGTCGGCCGACTTGTAGCGTTCGCCACAACCGATCGCGAAGGTCGGGATGATCTTCATGTCGAACGCCGACGCATGGTCGTTATAGACCAGGATGACCACATCGGGCTTTTCCGCTTTCTCCCATTCGCGCGTCCAGTCATAGCCTGCAAAGATCGGCCCGAAATAGTCGTCGCGATCCTTGCCATTGTCGGACGCTACGCCCAGCAAAGGCACATGGCTCGACGCCACGCCAGCAGTAATCCGCGCCATTATCTCTTCTCCCTGATCGACCGCTGGCCTTCGGGCGAGCGGCCGCCATTCATCATCATCTCCCGATATTCCGGGAATTTCATGTCGGTCATGGTGCTGACCGCTTCGGCAAAGGGAATGCCGTCGGTCGAAAACAGCTTGGCGAGGAAATAGACATTGCCGCCCATGTCCAGGCATCGATTATAATCGCGTGCTATCAGGGCGTCCTTCTGTTCCTCGGTCAGCGGCCATTCGTCCATATAAGCGCGCTCGTCCGCCTTGAACTTCGCGCGATTCTCGTCCTTCATCAGGCTCATCGCGAACTGGTTCATATGATAGCCCTGCCGCGCGCGCTTCGCCGTGAACACGCGGGTGCCGGGGATGTCCTCCATCTCGGCCAGATATTCGTGGATATCCTGATGCTTGGGATCTTCGGTTATCATAGTCCCCTCTCCTTCAATCGGGCGTCGAGGCGCGGGAAGACGCGGCGGGCATTGCCCGCGAAGATCGCGGCGCGCTCTTCATCGCTAATCTCCAACGCATCAACATAGCGTTTGGTGTCGTCGAAATAATGGCCGGTCGTGGGGTCGATGCCGCGCACCGCGCCGACCATTTCCGACCCGAACAGGATGTTCTTATTCTCGATCACGTCGGCCAGCAGGTCCACGCCCGGCTGGTGATAGACGCAGGTGTCGAAGAAGATGTTGTTCATCAGATGCGTCGACAGGTCGGGCTTCTTGAGCATGTCGGCGAGGCCGCGATAACGCCCCCAATGATAGGGCACCGCGCCGCCGCCATGCGGAATGATGAAGCGCAGCGTCGGGAAATCCTTGAACAGATCGCCTTCCAGCAACTGCATGAACGCAATCGTGTCGGCCGCAATATAATAGCCCCCCGTCGCGTGCATCGCCGGATTGCAGCTGCCCGACACATGGATCATCGCCGGCACGTCCAGCTCGACCATCTTCTCGTAGAAGGGATACCAGTAACGGTCGGTCAGCGGCGGATGGGTAAAATGCCCGCCGCCCGGATCGGGATTGAGGTTGCAGCCGATAAAGCCCAGTTCAGTGACGCAACGCTCCAGTTCCGCGATGCTGTTGCTCATGTCCGCCTTGGGCGACTGCGGCAACATGCACACGCCGACAAAGGTTTCGGGGAACATCGCCACCACCCGCGCGATCAAATCGTTGCAGCGGATCGCCCATTCCTTCGCCATCGCTTCATCACCGACATGCGGTGCCATCGCCGACGCGCGCGGCGAAAAGATGGTAAGGTCCGCGCCGCGCTCCTTGATCAGGCGCAACTGGTTCGCCTCGATCGTCTCGCGAATTTCCGCGTCGCTAATCTCGGGATAGGGCGGGCACGGCGTCCCGGCCTTGAACGCGGCCTTCTGCTCCTCGCGCCAGGCGTCATGCCCCTTGGGCAGGACGGTATAATGACCATGGCAATCGATAATCAGGCTCATCCGCTCTTGTCTCCAACTATCCTATCCGACCCGCCCCCATTATCCGTGCTCCCGCGAAGGCGGGAGCCCAGTTCAGACGGCGGGCCTAGGCTCCCGCCTTCGCGGGAGCACAACACTCTATTGCGCAACCTCGCGCGCCGCCGGGAAGCCATCGGAAGCAATCACCCCGATCTTCCCCTCCAGCCCGTCCGGCGGCACCTTCACCCCCAGAGCACCGATCGCCGCCTGCCGCGCCACCGTGCCGCGCGTCATCGCAGCGCCGGTGCCGAGGCCATCCAACGTTTTGACCACTTCCTCCATCTCGGCGGCGCGGCGGGTGCCGTGCACCAGCATCCGGTCTAGATTATAGTCCGCCCGCACGCCCCAGGGCTTCGCCTTCTCGCTCGCATCCAGCGACGCCAGCACCTCGTCCAGCACGTCCGCAGCGTCCGCCGCCAGCACGCATTCGGCGGTCAGCGCCTCGATCCCTTTGACCATCACCGACCGGATCATCTTGATCGAGGACGCCCGCCCCACATCCGCGCCCACGACACGCGTCCTGGCAAAGCCCAACACCCGCAACCGTGCCTCTGCGTCCGCCGCCCGCGTCCCGCTCAGCAGCAACGGCACATCCAGCCCCGCCGGATCGACCGGCGCCATCACCGCGACATCGACATAATGGCCGCCCGCCGCCTCGATCAGCGCCGCCGCCGCCTGCTTGGTCTGCGGCGCGACGCTGTTCATGTCGCAGAAGATCGCACCCGCAGGCAGCAACGCCGCCACATCGCGCGCCACGATAAGCGCCTGGTCCGCCGTCACCAGCGACGCAACCAGCGCGCCGCCCCGTACCGCATCGCCCAGCGCGTCGCTGCGCCCAACGCCCAGTTGCGCCATGACGGCACCCCGCGCCGGATCGCGATCATAGGCGCACGCGCGCGCACGCCAGTCCCCCGCCGCCGCGAACGTGCTGCCCGCCTCGCCAAATCCGATCAGGATGATATCGGTCGTCATGCCCGAAAACCTGCCTGCCCGGCCGCGCCACCGCAAATCGGAACAGGCACAGGGTCATTAGCTGGCGCTAAACATAGCTTTGCACCTTAGCCCTGAGATACCGCTGCCAGATCGGCCATGAACTCCGCCTGCACGCTGGTCGGCCGCCAGGATGCGCGTGTGGTGACGCCGATGGATCGGCTGGCGGGCGTGACCGGCGTGTCGATCCGGCACAGCCACCGCGCTTCCAGTTCCACCGTCACCTGGTCCGGCGACAATAATGTCAGGAAATCATTGTCGATCAGCAATTGCCGGATCGTCATGACCGATCCCGACTCGATCGGCACGACCGGCAAAGCGATGCCCTGATCGCTGAACAAAGCCTCCCAGCTTTCGCGCAGCGGCGCGCCCGATGCCGCGATGATCCACGGATAGCGCGCCAGGTCCGCCATGCTGGGCTGCGTGTCCGCCAGCGGATGCCCCGCCCGCGCGATCACCACCGGCCGATCGTCGAACAAAGCCGCCTGCTCGAAATCCGCCTCCAGCAAGGGCTGGCGCAGCGCCCCCACCATCATGTCGATCGCCCCGTTGCGCAACGGCTCGACCAGTTCGGTGCGCGACCCTTCCAATATGGTGATCCGCACCCCCGGCCGCCGCCGCAGGAAGCGCGACACCGCCGCGGGCAACACCCGCGCCCGCGACAGCGGCATCGCGCCGATCAAGATGCTGCGCGTCTCATGGCCTTTCAGCGCCGCCAGTTCCGCCAGCGCCGCCACCAGTTCCACCCGCGCCAGGCGGAACGCGCGCGCCATCCGCACCCCCGCCTCGGTCAGCATCACCACCTTGCCCCGCCGTCGCACCAATGGCCGCCGCAGCGACAGCCCCAGATCATTGACCGCCCGATGCAGCGAGGGAATGGACAGGCCCGTCAGCGCGCTCGCCGCCGGATAACTGCCCGCATCCGCCAGCGCGATCAGCGCGCGAAACCGCGCCATCGTCACATGCGGGCTGGCGATATGGTCCAGCGCCGCGCGAAAGCGCGGCACCAGCAGCGCGCCCGCATCGGTCACCGTCATCCCGTCATGCCGCCGGTCGAACAATGGCACATCCAGCATCGCTTCGAACCGCGCCAGCGCCTGGGTTATCGCAGGCTGCGTCAGGCTGACCGCCGCCGCCGCCGCATTCATCGTCCCCCGCTCGGCGATTTCCACGGTCGCGCGCAAATGACGCAGGTTGATCTCGGTCCAGTCCACAATGCCATATTTAGTGAAAACTAATGGCTTGGCCAGATTTCCTTTTTGCCCTTTTCGCGTGAAGGGTCCAGCCAGCAGCCTGTCCCGCGCCGCCCGACCATCCGCTTGGTCCGTGCGCCGCCGTCATCAAGGAGTAAGGTCAGCATGTCCGGCATCGTCGTCCAGAATATCGAACGGGCGGACCTTTCCGTCGTCGACGGCCTCGCCCAATGCGGCGTCGCCACCGTGCATGAGGCGCAGGGCCGCACCGGCCTGCTCGCATCCTATATGCGTCCCATCTACACCGGCGCCCGCATCGCCGGTAACGCCGTCACCATCTCCGCCGCGCCCGGCGACAATTGGATGATCCATGTCGCGATCGAACAGCTGAAAGAAGGTGACGTCCTCCTCCTCGCCCCCTCCAGCCCCTGCACCGACGGCTATTTCGGCGACCTGCTTGCCACCTCGGCGCAGGCGCGCGGCTGCCGCGGCCTCATCATCGACGCGGGCGTGCGCGACGTGCGCGACCTGACGCAGATGCACTTCCCCGTCTGGTCGAAAGCGGTTCATGCCCAGGGCACGGTCAAGAACACGATCGGATCGGTCAACGTCCCCGTTGTCTGCGCCAATGCGCTGGTCAATCCGGGCGACGTGGTGATCGCCGACGATGACGGCGTCTGCATCGTCCCTCGCGCCGACGCCGCTGCGGTCCTTGAAAAGGCGCAGGCCCGCGAAGCCGCCGAAGAAGCCAAGCGCGTCCGCCTGGCCGCAGGCGAACTCGGCCTCGACATCTACAATATGCGCCCGCGCCTCGCAGAAATGGGCCTGAAATATATCTGATCACCGGTGTTCCCGCGCAGGCGGGAACCCAGTTCCGCCGTCGCCCGATTGATCCACCGTCTGAACTAGGTTCCCGCCTTCGCGGGAACACGGGAAGGATGGAACCGGAGTTTCCCTATGACCATCACCCAATCCCCCGTCCTATGGATGCGCGGCGGCACCTCCAAGGGCGGCTACTTCCTCGCCGAAGACCTGCCCACCGACACCGCCGCCCGCGACGCCTTCCTGCTGCGCGTCATGGGCTCCCCCGACCCGCGCCAGATCGACGGCATGGGCGGCGCCGATCCGCTGACCAGCAAGGTCGCAGTCGTGAAGAAATCAACACGCGATGACGTCGATATCGACTATCTCTTCCTCCAGGTTTTCGTGGATCAGGCGATTGTCAGCGACGCGCAAAATTGCGGCAATATCCTCGCCGGCATCGGCCCCTTCGCCATCGAACGCGGCCTCGTCTCCGCGCAACCGCAAGAAACTCGCGTCGCCATCTTCATGGAAAATACCGGGCAGATCGCCATCGCCACGGTGCAGACGCCCGACGGCAAAGTCCGCTATGACGGCGACGCAAAGATCGACGGCGTCCCCGGCTCTGCTGCCCCCATCCCGCTGGAATTTCGCGACACCGCTGGGTCGTCCTGCGGCGCGCTCCTCCCCACTGGCAACGCCTTTGACGAAGTGGAGGGCGTGCGCGTCACCCTGATCGACAATGGCATGCCCTGCGTCGTCATGAAGGCGCAGGATGTCGGCATCACCGGCTATGAGGATCGCGACACGCTCGACAAGGATAGCGACCTTAAAGCGCGCATCGAGAAAATCCGCCTCGCCGTGGGCGAGCGCATGAACCTGGGCGACGTCAAGGACAAGTCGGTGCCCAAGATGATGCTGGTTGCCCCGCCCCGCAATGGCGGCGCGGTCACGGTGCGCAGTTTCATCCCCCATCGCGCCCATGCGTCTATTGGCGTATTGGGCGCGGTCAGCGTCGCCACCGCCTGCCTGATCGAAGGCTCCCCCGCTTTCGAAGTTGCCGCGATCCCCACAGGCAATCGCAAGACGCTCTCGGTCGAACATCCCACCGGCGAAACCACCTGCGTCATGGAACTGGACGACAGCGGCACCGTCACCAGCGCCGCCATGCTCCGCACCGCGCGCAAGCTGATGGACGGCATCGTCTTCGCCTAAACCTCCATCTGAACCGTTCGGGCTGAGCCTGTCGAAGCCCGCACTTTCCTGACGAGACAAGCCCATCGGTATGTTCCGGGCGAACGGAGTTTTGAGATATGACCCGCATCACCTCATGGCACGGCAACCCGTCCAAGCCGCGCTACACCCCGCCCCCCGGCGCGATCGACGCCCATTGCCATGTCTTCGGCCCGATGGCGGACTTCCCCTTCAGCGCGAAGGCGAAATATCTCCCCGAAGACGCCGGACCGGACAAGCTGTTCGCCCTGCGCGATCATCTCGGCTTCGCCCGCAACGTCATCGTCCAGGCCAGCTGCCACGGCACCGACAATGCCGCCACGCTCGACGCGATCGCCAAGTCGAACGGCAAGGCCCGCGGGGTCGCCGTGGTCGATCCGGCGATCTCCGACGCCGACCTTGCCGCACTGCATGACGGCGGCATCCGCGGCATCCGCTTCAACTTCCTCAAACGCCTGGTGGACGACGCGCCCAAGGACAAGTTCCTCGACATCGCCAAACGCCTGCCCGCCGGTTGGCATGTCGTGATCTATTTCGAAGCCGACATCCTCGAAGAACTCCGCCCCTTCATGGACGCCATCCCCGTTCCGCTGGTGATCGACCATATGGGCCGCCCCGACGTGACCCAGGGGCCGGACGGCGCCGACATGCAGGCTTTCCGCGCTTTCCTGCAAAGCCGCGACGACATCTGGTTCAAAGCCACCTGCCCCGACCGCCTCGATCCGACCGGCGATCCGTGGAATGCCTTCGCCGACGCGGTCGCCCCGCTGGTCGCCGACTATCAGGACCGCGTCCTGTGGGGCACCGATTGGCCCCACCCCAATATGCAGGACGATATCCCGGACGACGGTCATCTGGTCGACATGATCCCCCGCATCGCACCGACGGCCGAATTGCAGCGCAAATTGCTGATCGACAACCCGATGCGCCTCTACTGGCCGGAAGAGCTATAAGTCATTGATAATAAATGCGGAATACGGCGTTTCGGTCGCTATATTTTCGCTACAACTGTCCAACTCCTTGTCGCATAACGACCTGCGAAATGTCCCATGGCCCCCTCCCCCTCAAGGGAGAGGTTGGGTGGGGGTGTACCATGCCCATAACAGACGCTCACCTCCCCAATCTCCAACATCAATCGTCAATATTCCGCCGAAACGTCTCCGGCAAAAACAACAGCCCCACGACCACCGTCGCCGCCGCGATCACGACCGGATACCAAAGGCCATAATAGATATCCCCGGTCGCCGCGACCATCGCAAAGGCCGTCGTTGGCAGGAACCCGCCGAACCAGCCATTGCCGATATGATAGGGCAGCGACATCGACGTATAGCGGATGCGACTGGGGAACAATTCCACCAGCATCGCCGCGATCGGCCCATAGACCATCGTCACCAGCATCGCGAGCGCCCACAGGATCGCCACCACCGCAACCTTGTCGATCTGCGCGCCGTCCGCCTTGGCCGGATAGCCCGCCTCTGCCAACCCCGTCTTCAACCGCCCCTGAAACGCAGCGATCGCCGCCGCTTTCTCCACTCCTGCCAGCGTCTTGGGATCGGGCACGACAAAGCTGGCAATGCCGACCTTTACCACCGCCGGAGCGCCCATAGGCGCCTCGACATTGGCATAGCTGATGCCGGTCTTGGCCATATAGGCCTTGGCGATATCGCAACTTGATCCATCGAACTTGTTCTTGCCCACCGGATCGAACTGGAACGAACATTGCGCCTGATCGACCAGGATCGTCACCGGCGCGGACGCCTGTGCCGCCGCCAGTGCCGGGTTGGCCGCCGTCGTCAGCGCGCCGAACAGCGGGAAGTAAGTGATCGCCGCCAGCGCGCACCCGCCCAGTATGATCGGCTTGCGCCCGATCTTGTCGCTGAGCCACCCAAAGACGACAAAGAACGGCGTCGCCAGCGCCAGCGCGATGGCGATCAGGATATTCGCCGTCGCCCCATCCACCCGCAGCGTCTTTTCCAGGAAGAACAGCGCATAAAATTGCCCGGCATACCACACAACCGCCTGCCCCATCACCGCCCCCAGCAACGCAATGATGACCCAGCGCAAATTGCCCCATTGCCCGAACGCCTCTGTCAGCGGCGCCTTGGACGTCGTCCCCTCATCCTTCATCTTTTGGAAGACCGGGCTTTCATTAAGCTGCAACCGGATCCACATCGACACGCCCAGCAGCAGGATCGAAATCAGGAAGGGCAAGCGCCATCCCCAGGCCGCAAACGCCGCCTCCCCCAGCGCGAAGCGAAAACCGATTACCACCAACAGCGCGGCAAACAGGCCGAAGGTCGCCGTCGTCTGAATCCAGCTGGTATACAGCCCGCGCTTCCCCTCCGGCGCATGTTCCGCGACATAGGTCGCCGCCCCGCCATATTCGCCGCCCAGCGCCAGCCCCTGCGCCAAACGCATGATCAGCAGGATGATCGGCGCCGCCACCCCGATGCTGGAATAGCTTGGCAACAGCCCGACCGCGAAGGTCGACAGGCCCATAATCCCCATCGTGACCAGAAACGTATTCTTCCGTCCGACCAGATCACCGATCCGTCCGAACACCAGCGCCCCGAACGGCCGTACGGCAAAGCCCGCCGCGAACGCCGCCAGCGCGAAGATGAAACCCGTCGTCTCGTTCACGCCCGAAAAGAATTGCGCGCTGATGTAGGTCGCCAGCAGCCCATAGAGATAGAAATCATACCATTCGAATACCGTCCCCAATGAGGACGCGGCGATCACCAGTTTTTCATTCTGGCCTGCGACCGGTTGCCCCGCCCGCCCATCGTCAACGCTGCCCGCCATGCGCCCCATCTCCCCTATCCTGTCTGGCGTCGATCGCGCTGGACCTTCCAGCGGCAAAACCGCTTCCATCGTCCTGGCGAACATGGCGAGATTCGACGCGCAGGTCGAGGTCAGGATATTTGAAGGCTGAATTGGAAACGACCCCCCGGCAGTCGCACCAACCGCGGAAGCCGCAAGCCACGCCATGCTTTGCCATCAACCCGCTTGATCACGCTCAGCGTATGCGACGCCATGATAGGCATCGGCAAGTTCAACGCAATTCGAAATGGTGGGCTTTTATAGGCCCCACAAGACGTGTAGGAACAGGCTTTCTATAGTATCTTTATAGTTTATTACACGGATATATCTATCTGTTTTAATTACATATATTTCACGCACTAATATAATATAAACTTACCCAATATCGCAGTTAGGAGCGCTAGCGAATGGATGATCTCGCGCTAATATCCGCTTACGCTGATGCCCAATCCGCGCTCGCCCGGATCGAGGAACGACGGCGCTTAAGTCCCGTACGCCGCCCTTGGAAGATACGATGCTTCATTGCGGAGCGCCAGGCGCTGGCATGGATCGACGCGACATCGGTCGATGCCAGCGCTTTCACGATCGATGGCCGCGGCAGCATCGGCGGCGCGTCCTTTGATCTCACGCATTGGCGACAAGCCGTCGGCGCGCCCGTGACGCTCGATATCCTTCGCACAAACCCAAATGGATTGCTGGACTGGTTGGGGGTGAATGACGCACCCGCGTCGACAAGCCCCTGGGCCACTCCCGGCCTGCCGCGCGCGGATGTCCAACATAATGTGGAACAGTGGCAGGCGGACGCCGCAATCCTCCCCCCTCCCCTCCCCTATTACAAGGCGCGCAGCTGGCGCTCGCATGGCGACGACGGTCCCCGATCGGGCGGGGAGATGGCGTGGCCAGCTTCCTAATCGGTGATCGTTTTGGCCCGGGTCGATGGGATGCATCGTTTGGCGGGTTGGTTGCCTTCGGCTTCCAGTCCAGTGGCGCCGCCTGGAAGATCGCTGAAGAACCACAGTTTGGCCTGATATGGCTTCAGGCGATCGCTCTGGGCGCACGTGATCATCTCGATCAGGAACTTAGGCTCAGAGCTTTTGCGGACCGCGCCGCTGCCCATATAGCCGCCCGGCGTCGGCCAGGCCGTTTAAAGGACGTCATTATGATGGCGATGGCGCACCCCTATATCACCAGCAGATCGGTCGCCGATCGCTTGGGCCTGACCTCAGCCGGGGCGATCAAACTTCTGAGCATTGCCGCTGATATCGGCCTGCTGATCGAACGTTCAGGGCAAAGCAGCTATCGCACTTATGCCATACCCGTCAGTCATGACATTCGCGCGGCACCATCTCCCCGACTTTTCGATGACCCAGAAACTTCGGATTTTTGGCACGACGACTAAAAAAGTGGAGCCGCCAGCTGGCTTATGACGGGCATCTGACGGCATTTTGGAGCCAAGCTATGCAACGCCGGGCAACGCTCTGTAGCAGGCCTTCAAAGGCCTTTCTGAGGCTTTCGCCTTTTGTTCCGCAACCAGGCTATGCGTTATCTCGACGCTGTCGCGCTTTCTTGGATCTGCACCGGTCCATACTACGCTGCTTCAATCGCAATCACGGGCTTTCAATCATAGGTCGAAGGGGCAGTGGTTGTGCCAAATACTTATAAGGCCCGTAACGCTTTTGCACCAACCCAGGCATATCCAAAAACACGACGGTATCTATTGAGGCGATCCGCGTCCGCTCGCTGTTTGCCCTACGAATATGAAATCGCGCCAGATAGTAGCTACGGCCGCATGCTATCCAATTGAGCCAGCACCTAGTTGCCTTGGAAAATCTTACGGCGGTCAAAGGTAAAGGGCGACAGGAAAGCAGCAAGCAGGCTGGCGGTAGGATATGATCAGGCGAGTCGTCATTAGCGACAACGTTTCAGCGACGAATGATTCCATCGTGTTTTCAGAATTGTGCCTGACTGATGGCACCGATGTCCATTATCCGGCACATCTGCTCTGTCGCCAAAACAGGGTTACGGCAGATGCACGCTTTTCCTGGCTATATCGCGACATCCATCACAGATCGCCTATCGCCATAACGTTTTTACTGCGATCACATAGTCCATCGCAGATGATTCCGAAAACACGTCCCGACTGCTTTACGGTCGCAGACGATATTTGTTGCGACGATGATGTTCCTTCACGAACCCGTAAAAGCGCTTGGAATAGTTGCGCGGCAGTTCGTGGGGATTAGCACCTAAAAAGGCATCGAACCGGCGCAGAAGCTCGTCATAGTCCCAACCCGGAAAATCACTTCGAATAGCGGCATGAACATCGGCGTCCAGTATTTCGCCAGCACGAACCGATGCCTTTTGCGTCGAACGCGCTTTGCTGTTGTCCGCTCCCGGGCTCCGCAACCCGCCAGCGGCCTGGGCGATCAATTTCAAAGCATCGCGCGGGTCGACCAATTGCTCGGCATCATCCTGCAGCAAACCATCGGTAGGGTAGGGGAGGGTAGTCGGCCGGGCACGTCGGACCCGTTCCGCCATATGCTTGCGCATCACCATTCGCATCTTTGGCTTCGTGCTATCGGGATTGATCACGTCCAGGCTGATGTCGGGCAGTTCGTTCAGCCGGGCAAGGTCCAGCAGCTTGCGCTTGAACACCGGGTAGCTGCTTTCGCTACCGCTCTTCTGGTGCAACGTTTCGAACCCTATCGTGAAACCTTCCGCGCCATTACCGCCCGCATGTTTGCGCGACGCGCGGTACAGCCATTTGCCAAGGCCGCTGGTAATCTCGAAATAAAGCGGTGAGATCGCGAGCACGTTGCGCTTGTCCATCACTCCATCGAAGAACCATTTGGACAGCGTGATTTCCATCCCCAACGATCGCTGCGTTCGTTCATCGACCAGATGGGTATAGCTGTCGATCCAGGAAAAGGTGGTTTCCCAACTCTTGGTATTGGCGCGAATATTGGTCTTGATCGTGGTCGCCTGCAACCGATCCAGCGCGCTCACCAATCGCTCATAAGCGCGGCCACTCGTGCCCCAGCAGATACGCTTGAGCAAATCACCAGGCTGCAGTCGAATGACGGGGGAGAGGTCATTCAATCCACGCTCGCGCAGTTCATTCAGGTGCGACGCCAGGTAGATCATGATATCCGCATCCCATATCGTCGCCATCCCATAAGTCGGGTTGGCGGAGACATGGACGGTCACGGACTTGTCGGGACTGACATAATCGATCGGCTTCATCCGCTTGCGTTTCGACAGGCTGAAGAAGGGCCGCTGCATCGTCTCCTGATAGTCGCGCAGCGAAATGTCGCTGAAGTCGGGCAGAGTGAAGAACATTTCGAACTGGACCTTGCGCTCTTTCAGCGCCGTCTTAAGTTCGCTCTCATTCCCCACCTGCGTCATCCGCTTCCCGTTGTCCCCCCGGGGGAAAATAGATATAACCTTCTGAAATATAAGAATAATCCTTACATTTTCAGCTTTTCACTTCCGCTTGCCGCCTCTGATCCGCGCCGCTTCGATCACCGGCCGCAACGCATCCAAAATCGCATCGGTCGACAGGTCCGACGGCGTCAGCGACAGCGTCAATATCTTCTGCTGGTCCTTGATGACCTCGCCAATCGCCTTGCCATTCCCGCCCGCAATCGACGTCTTTTGCACGCGCCCCCGCGCGGTCATCGCCTTGAGCAGGCGTCCCATGACTTCCGCGCCCGCGATCGGCTGCTCATCGCCCGAACGGCGGAAACTCTGCTCGGACGCGATCTGGTCGGCCGCCGTTTCCAGCTTGGCTCGGCTCGCCGGATCGCGCAGCAACGGCAATAGCTTCTCGCCATATTTCGCCTGGAGATCCATCGGCGAGTGAAAGGCGCTCACTAGGAAGGGCGGGATGTCGGTCAGCGCGATGTAACGCGCCAATTGCGACTTGGATATTTTCAGCCGCTCGGCCATCCGTAATTGGACGCCGCCATAGAATTTATCGACCGCCGCCTTGTAATTGATACCACGTTCCAGGTCGGAAATATCCTCCCGTTCGCGATTCTCGATATCGGCCAGACGGAACGCAGCCTCATCGTCCAGATCCTCGATGATCGCGATCAGGTCGATGTCGGGATAATGATTGCCGTTGAGCCAACTGATCGCCCAGTGCCGCCGCGTTCCCGTCACCAGTTCATAGGGCAGGGGGCCGTTGGGCGTGCGCCGCACCACGGCGGGAATGCGATTGCCACCTTCCGCCAGGATGGAATTGATCAGGCTGCGCAGCCGATATTCGTCCAGCAGGGAATAATCGCGCGCATTGCCCGGCCACACCGAACATTCCGCCGGCTTCAACCGAATGGTCGGCCGCTTCACGATCCGCGCCGCTTCGCCAAAGGCTTCCAACCGCTTGTTGGTGAAATTGACGCGCCCGCTCGTATCGGTCGTTGCGGCGGCCGGCGGCGGCGCCGGTTCGTTCGCGACGGCAGCCAGCGCCTCGCTGATCAGGGACCGGCGGCTCATGCCGCGACACTCACGCTGGCGTCGGCACCGGTCAGGCTGGTCGAGGGCCATTGCTGGCGGATCTGCTGCTCGACCTCGCCGAACACCGCGTCGAGATTGTCGCGGCACCGCGTATAGGTTTGGTGCGAGGCCGATGGCTTGGATTCATAGATGGATCGAAACGCCTGCGTGGCATTCTTGATCTCCTCGGACGCCAGGATCGGTTGGCCCAACAGCAACCCGGCATAGGTGGCCTGCATGATCCGCCACATATCATTCTCGCCCGGCTTGCTCGGAGAAAAGGCGGAACACACCACGCGGATGAAGCCATAATTGACCGGCGTGCCATTTTGTTCGAGAATTTCGATATTGTCCGCGATCGTATCCATGAAATGGATGGTCGACAGATAATCGAGCTGGCGCGCAGGCACCGGAATCAGCAATCCGGTCGCCGCGGCCATCACGTTCAATCCCAGGAAACCCATGGCTGGCGGAGGATCGAGCAGGATGACGTCGAAATCTTTGGCTACGCTGGCAATGCCGATGCGCAGCGCCTGCAAACTTTCGCGCACCGCCTGGCCGCCCTCACGCAATGTGGAGGTCAGATCCCATTCCGCATCCTGCAGGCCCAGGCTGGATGGCACGATCTTGATCGTCGGCCAGGGCGTATCACGGATCGTCTGGGCGAAATCGCTGAATGTGCTGCGTGGAGAGAGGAAGGATCCCAGCGTCTGGTCGTCATCGATCAGCGTTTCGGGCTGGATGTCGAACATGGTCGTGGTCGACGCCTGCGGATCGCAATCGATCACCAACACGCTATAGCCATGTAGCGCCAGATAATCGGCCAGATGCTTGGTGATGGTGCTCTTGCCCACGCCACCCTTGAAATTCTGCACCGCCAGCACGACCGCATCTTCGTCGGGCTGTTTGCCGACCTGGATGCCCAGCGCTTCGCGAATCTGGGTCAGGTCTGCCAGCGTGTAATAGCGGCGGCCATTGGGCAGTTGCTTGGGCTGGGGCAGGCGGCCCTTGGCCTCGGCCTTCGCTAAGGCTTCGGGTGTCCGTCCGATCAGTTCGGCCGCCACGGTGGGACCAAAGGTCATATCCAACGTCTTGCGCGTGTCGGGACGGAACACGATCGTCTTGATATGATCGCGCATTTGCTGGCACGCGGTCGTGACATTGCGCAGAGTATTGACGGTAAACGACATGGCGCCCCTCGAAACCGAATCACGACGATAAACTGGTTCGGGTTTAATGCGCCTATTTCACGCTCAAAGTCAAACCATGCTCACGATGGGGCTGCGGACACCTTTCCCGATCGCATGACTAACCCAAAACACAACCGGAGGATCGAAACGTGACGGAATGGCTGGACGCCCCCTGATAGCCCTTCAACCGCCAACCGATAGCTGCCCTGTGGGTGATCGTCGCTTTAGAGATTTTATGGAGGGATTACAGAGATTACCGGTCCAAACTCGTGGCGAAACAGCACGAAACATCATGAGTCGCAGTGATGTCGGTCAAACTGATCCCACGTCCATCGCAACTCGATAACACGGCCGCGCGATTCCGAAACCACGCCGGGCAGCAACCGATAACACGTCCCGGCACGCGGTCGCCGCCCGTTCGGCATCATTGGTCAGTGACTGCCTCGACCTTGTCCGGCCTACCCATATCGAGCATCATCATGCCCTTGCGATCAGAACGGGGCCATGCGGTCAGCCCGGTGCCATTGGGATCGCCGGCCTTGACGAAGCGGGCCAGATATCCGCTCGCCATCCGCCCCATATCCTTGTCGCTTTCGCTCGCCTTGGTGCCATATTTCGCCGTTACCGTATCGAAAAAATAAGGGATTTCGCTGGCATGGCCCGCACCCTTCGTCCTGGCCGTCCGCAGCGACTGGGCGACATAGGAAAAGCGATAATAATAGGTCGGCACGCCCTGTGCGGCGAACAGCTGCGCCATGGATCGCGCGCCGGTGATCATCGCTCCGCTCGGTCCGCCAATATCGTCGCTGGTCGCGCCGATCATCACCGGCACCTTGGCAAAGCGCCCCGCCTGATAGGCCGCCAGGCTATCGACCGCGATCCGTCCATCGACGATCGGACTGCTATGCATGCGCGGCCCCGCTGCGAACAGCGCCGCCAGATTCAACCCATCGACCACGGCAACGGCCGACAGCGCCCGCAATTTCGCCAGCGCATCGGGATCGCCCGGTGCGATGCCCTTCTTCTGTCCAAAGGCCGCGCCCACCTGCTCCGCCGCCGCCAATGTCGCGTCGCCCATCGGCATCGGGCCGCCAGACTGGATCACCGCCTTTTGAAACAGTCCCTGGACCATGGGCGACGTCAGCAAGGCGTGGACCGACATGCCGCCCGCGCTTTCGCCGATGACCGTGACATTGGCCGGATCGCCGCCAAACGCCGCGATGTTCGCACGCACCCATTTCAGTGCCGCAATCTGGTCCATATAACCATAATTGGCCTGCAGCCCGCCGTCCGCATCCGCTTTCGTCAATGCCGGATGCGCAAAAGTGCCGAACCGCCCCAGCCGATAGTTGAAACTCACCACCATGACGCCCTGCCGCGCCAGTGCATCCCCGGCGTAGGTCGGCGGCGACGACCCGCCATTCACGAAACCGCCACCATAGATCCAGACCATCACCGGCAGTTTGCTCTTGGCGCCCTGCGGCTTCCACACATTCATATACAGGCAGTCCTCCGACGGTGGCGTGCCAAGCGGGGCTGCGTCACTTGGAAAGGGCAACTGCATACAATCATGGCCGTACTGACTGGCGTCGCGCACTCCTTGCCAGCGCGCCACCGGCTGCGGCGCGCGCCAGCGCAGGTCGCCCACCGGCGGCGCGGCAAAGGGGATGCCCTTGAAAGCAACGACGCCATTATCCACCGCACCGCGCAACGCTCCGTCCGCGATCGTCACCACGGGCTGTCCCTGTTCCGATCGGGCGTGGGCGACGGATGCGCCAAGCGCGGCGGCCAGCAGGAGCGCGGATACACGAAAACCCATGTCTTTTCCTTCAATCATCAGGGCAGGGGCAGCGTCACGACCCGGCCGTCGCGTGCGGACAGCAAAGCAGCGTCGATAACCGCCTGTACGCCCAACGCCTCTTCAATCGAAATCGGCAGCGCCTGTCCAGTCAACAGCGCCTGCGCCACCTGACTATAGAATAGCTGCTGGCACCCGATGGCTGCCGGACGCAGCATCACCCCGCCATCGCCATCCCGTTGTTCGACCGGATCAGGATCGACGCCCCAGCCAGCATCGCCCGGCCGCGATCCCGCGATCAACTGCGCTTCCTGGGGATCCATCCGCCATTTGACGATCGACCCCTTGTCGCCATGCACGGTAAAGCGCGGACTGCCGCCGGCGTCGCCACCGGGTGCCGTCAGGCTGGCGTGCAGTACCACCCGCATCCCGTCATAGCGCAGCACGACATGCGCCCAGTCATCAGAGGCCGATCCGGGCCGCAGCGCAGCGATATCGGCGCTGACCGCCAGTGGCGCGCCGAACAGGGCCAGCGCCTGGTCCACCAGATGCGGCCCCAGGTCGAACCACACGCCCGACCCCGGTGATCCATCCTCCCGCCAGCGGTCGCGCACCTCCGGGCGAAAGCGATCGAAATGGGACTCGAAATGGGTTACCCGCCCGACCACTCCGTCTTCGATCGCGGCGCGGATGCTCAGAAAATCGCTATCGAACCGGCGATTATGAAACACCGCCAACTGCCGCCCGTGCGCGTTCGCCAACGCCGCCAGATCGCGCGCCTCCGCCAGCGACAGGGCGAAGGGCTTGTCCACCACCACATGCTTGCCCGCGCGCAGCGCATCCGCTGCAATCGCAGCATGTGTCGCACTCGGTGTCGCAACCACCACCAGATCGATCGCCGGATCGGCCAGGATATCGGCCTGCGTCCCGCAACGGATCGCCGGATCGAGCGCCGCCACCGCATCCGCGCGGCTGGTCGCGATCGCCACCAGGTCCAGCGCCGACGTCGCACGGATCAGCGGCGCATGAAACACACGCCCCGCCATGCCATAGCCGATCAGGCCGACCCTGATCCGCCCGCTCACGATGGCAGCGCCCCCGCGACTACCGGCGCCAGCTTGCCGACGATCACCGTCACCCCCTTGTCATTGGGATGAATGCCATCGGGCAGCTGCAACGCCCGGTCGCCGATCACGCCGTCCAGCATGAAGGGATAGAGCGTCGCATCATATTTACGCGCCAATTCCGGGAAAATGGCGTTGAACGCGCCTGCATAATCCGGCCCCATATTGGGCGACGCCATCATCCCCGTCAGCAGGATAGGAATATCGCGCTTCTGCAATGCCGCCAATATCGCGTCCAGATTGGCCCGCGTCTCGACCGGTGACAGCCCGCGCAGCATGTCGTTGCCGCCCAATCCCACCAGCACCAGGTCGGGCTTGCGCGGCAAACCGTCCAGCGTGAAGGCCAGCCGCGCCAGCCCCGCCGCCGTCGTGTCGCCCGACACCCCGGCGTTGATCACCCGCGCCTTCACCCCGCGCGCCTGCAATGCGGCCTGCAGCACCGGCGCAAGCCCCTTGTCCTGGTCCAGATTATAGCCGGCATACAGGCTGTCGCCGAACGCGACGACAAGCCGTTCGTCCGCCACAGGCGTCGCCGCCTGCGCGCCATTGTCGACCTGCGCTCCATTGTCCGGCAGGGCAGGGGCCGCTGTTTTATCCGAACAGGCCACCGCCAGTTGGACAATCAGCGCCAACGCCCCATATTGCATCCAATTGTGGCCCAAGGAGCGCTCCTTCTTCATGCATCTTCCCATCGATCCCGCCACTATCGCGATCCGCGCGCAGGATGTCACGCTTTCGCTCGGAACGCGCGAAGCGCCGGTGGCGATCCTCAAGGGCGTGGACCTGACCATCTTGCGTGGCGAGAGCCTAGCGATATTGGGCGCATCGGGATCGGGCAAAAGTTCGCTGATGGCGGTACTCTCAGGGCTGGAACGCGCCAGCGGTGGCAGCGTCAGCGTGGGCGGCGTCGATTTCGGCGCGCTGGACGAAGATGCGCTGGCCTGCGCCCGCCGTGGTCGCATCGGCATCATCCTCCAGAGCTTTCACCTGCTCCCCACCATGACCGCGCATGAAAATGTCGCCGTGCCGCTGGAACTGGCGGGCCATGCCGACGCCTTTGGTCGCGCGGCGGACGAACTGCGCGCCGTCGGCCTTGGCCACCGGCTCGACCATTATCCCGCCCAGCTTTCGGGCGGCGAGCAGCAGCGCGTCGCCATCGCCCGCGCCGTAGCCCCGCGCCCGACCCTGCTCTTCGCAGACGAACCGACCGGCAATCTCGACGCCACCACCGGCGCGACCATCATGGACCTGTTGTTCGAACGGCAACGGGCGGCGGGCGCGACCCTCGTGATCATCACCCATGATCCGGTTTTGGCGGAACGCTGCGGGCGCATCGTGGAAATGCGCGACGGCCTCATCCTGTCGGATCGCGCCATATGAACGCCATTGGCTGGCGCGCCAGTTGGCGCATCGCCCGGCGCGACCTGCATCTGGGCTTTCGCGGCCTGCGCCTGCTCTGTCTCTGCCTGTTTCTGGGTGTCGCGACCCTCGCCGCGATCGGCAGCCTGACGTCCGCGATCACCCAGGAACTCAGCGACCGGGGCCGCACGCTGCTGGGCGGCGACATTGAAATCGCCATGACCCAGCGCGAAGCGCGCCTCGGCGACAAGGAAGCCTTCCGCCAGCTCGGCACGCTCAGCGAAACCATCCGCCTGCGCGCCATGGCCCAGCGGGACGGGCAGGGGAGGGGGGACGCGCCACCTGCCGTCCTCACAGAACTCAAGGGCGTCGATACCCTCTACCCGCTTTACGGCACACTCACCCTGCGCAGCGGCACTTATCGTCCACTCGATTCCAGCCACATCCTGATCGGCGATGCGCTGGCGGAGCGGCTGGCCGTCCGCCCCGGCGACCGCCTGCGCTACGGCACCGCCAGCTTCACCATAGCAGGCGTCATCGCCGACGAACCCGATCGCCTGGGCGAAGGTTTCACCCTCGGCCCCGTCGCCATCGTCTCGCTCGACGGCCTGCGCCGCACTGGCCTGATCCAGCCCGGCAGCCTCTACAGCAGCAAATATCGCATCCGTCTCGCCCCCGGTTTCGATCCCGCCACCGTGCGTAAGGATATGGAAAAGGCGCATGACGCCGACGGCTGGACATTGAAGGATCGGGATCGCGCCGCCCCTGGCGCCAATCGCTTTATCGAACGCATGGGGCAATTTCTCTCGCTCATCGGCCTGGCCGCGCTGGTCATCGCCGGGATCGGCGTCAGCAATGGCGTCGCCTCCTATCTCGCCGCCAAGCGCGGCGGCATCGCCACCCTCAAGGTGCTTGGCGCGACCTCCGCCGATATCGGCCGCATCTACCGCATGCAGGTTGGCGCGGTGGCATTGCTCGGCATCGTCGCGGGTCTCATCGTCGGCGCACTGTTGCCGTCGGTGATCGTCACGCTGGCGGGCGACGTCCTGCCGGTCAGCCCCGGCTTCCGCCTCCATGCCATACCGTTGCTGACCAGCGCCGCTTATGGCCTGCTCATTGCTTTCCTCTTCACCTTCCCGCCGCTCGGCCGCGCCCGCACCCAACCGGCCGCCGCGATCTTTCGTGGCGCGGTGGAAAGCGGCAGCGGTATCGACCGACGCAGCCTTGCCGCCATGGCCGGGGCAGGGGCGTTGCTCGTCGCGCTGGCGCTGTTCACCGCGCGCGAACCGCTCTTCTCCGCCGCCGTCCTTGGCGCGACCGCCGCAGTGCTGCTGCTCCTGCTCGGCCTTGGCTGGGCCGTGCGCCGCCTCGCCCTGATCGCCCCGCGCCCGCGCCGCCCTTTGCTGCGCCTCGCGCTCGCCAATCTCCACCGCCCCGGCGCGCAGACCGCCGCGCTGATCGTCGCGCTCGGCCTCGCCCTCACCCTGTTCGTGACGCTGGCGGGCATCCAGACCAGCCTCAATAGTGAAATCCGCAACGTCGTGCCGGAAAAAGCGCCCAACCAATTCGTGCTCGACATCCCCTCGACCCAGGCCGATCGCTTCCGCGCCATCACCCTGGCCCAGGCGCCCGAAGCGCAACTCAACATCGTCCCCACCCTGCGCGGCACGATCGTCGCCTATGGCGCGCAAAAGGTCGCTGACCTGAAGGCATTGCCCGAAGGCGCCTGGTTCCTGCGCGGCGAACGCGGCGTCACCTACAGCGCCGTCCTGCCGCAGGGCAGCGACCTGACTGCAGGCCAATGGTGGCCGCGCGACTATGCCGGGCCACCGCTCGTCTCGCTGGACGAGGAAGCGGCAAAGGTCATGCAAATCGGCGTCGGCGACACGCTGACCGTCAGCGTACTGGGCCGAGAAATCACCGCCCGCATCGCCTCCCTGCGGAAGGTCAATTGGGACACGATGGGCTTCAACTATATCCTCGTCTTCTCCCCCAACGTGCTCGCCACCGCGCCGCACAGCATGACCGCAACCATCACCATGAACCCCGGCCGCGACAGCGCCATGACCCGCACCCTGCTCGCCGCCTTTCCCGGCATATCGGTGATCGCGGTGGGCGACGTGATCGATCAGGTCGGCACGATCATGACACAAATGGCGCAGGCCATCGTCGCCGCCGCCTCGGTCGCGATCCTGGCGGGCATCGCCGTGCTGGTCGGCGCCATCGCCGCCTCGCGCCAGGCGCGCAGCTATGACAGCGTCATCCTGAAAACGCTGGGCGCGACCCGCTGGCAGATATTGGCGGGCCAGGCGCTGGAATATGGCCTGCTTGCTTCCATGCTGGCGCTGGTCGCGCTGGCGCTCGGCACGACGGCCGCCTGGTTCGTCATCGTGCGCATCTTCGAATTTAGCTGGTCGCCCGACTGGCCGATCGTGCTGGCGACGCTGGGCGGCGGCGCGCTGCTGACGCTGGGCATCGGCCTGGCAGGCGCGATCCCGCTCATGTCCGTCCGCCCCGCCCGCGCGCTGCGGCAGTTATAGCGGCGCAGAACAGCGCAAACGGCAGGGATGGCGGCCCTTCCCCATCCCCTTGGCGCAACCTGCCGCACTCGCCGCGCTAGTCTCCCGGCTGAATTTTTCCACGGAGACTGCCATGACCAGCACCGCATCGCGCACCCGCTCCTTCATCGACCTGCGCGCCTGGGCCGCGGATGTCACCGTCGCGCCGTTGGGCGGAAACCCCTTCCTGACCGCACGCACGGCTCTGCCTTTGGCGGACGGCCCGATCAGCGCAGGCCTCATCGCCTTGCCATGCGGCACCGGCGCTGTCGCCGCCATGCCCGCCGAAGAGTTCATGATCGTCGCGTCCGGCGCACTGCGCATCGAACAGGGCGGGCAGTCTTTCGCATTGGCCGAAGGCGACAGTCTGCTGCTCCGCGAAGGTGCGGCCTTCACCTGGACGGCCGACACGGAAACCCGCCTGTTTTTCATGCGCCGCACCGGTGGCCCAGCAGGCGACGGCGCGATCATCCCGGTCGATATCGACGCCCAACTCGAACCTTCAGGCGCGCCGCTCGCCGAACTGCTGGTCGGCCCGACCCCGCAATGCCGCAACCATGGCGACTATAAATCGGAAGACGGCGAGTTCATGGTCGGCACATGGGATTCGACCCCCTATCATCGCCGCCCGATGCTCTATCGCCATTATGAACTGATGTACCTGCTCGACGGCAGCGTCACCTTCGTGGATGAAGACGGCGCGCAAGCCACCTTCCACCAGGGCGACATCTTCCTGGTCGAACAGGGCGCGTCCTGCAGTTGGGACAGCCAGGTGCATGTCAAGAAAGTCTATTGCATCTACCGCCCGGCATAAGGAACGATAAGCAAAGCGTGTTCCCGCGCAGGCGGGAACCCAGTCCCGCCGTTTCAACTGGGTTCCCGCCTGCGCGGGAACACGCCGCTCCGTACTTCACTCCATCGGATCCAGCGTCCCCAACCAGGCCACCAGCCCGATAATCGCCACAGCCGCGCTCGTTTCCACCAGCAACGATAGCCGCAGATGCGCGATCGCGCGCTGCGGCGTCCCGCTCTCCAGCATCGGCGTCAGCCGCCAGCGGTTCAATCCCGCCAGCCCCAGCATCACCCCGAACAGCGCCAGCTTAGCCCCCAACAGCCACCCATAAAAACTGCCCGTCAGCGCGGGCAATTGCGCCCATCCCACGATCATCACCGCATTGATCGCGCCGCTCACGACCAAAGTCACGACGATCAGCGTCCCCATCAGCGCAAAGCGCGACAGCATCATGGCGACGCGCCGCATCTCGACCGTCGTCGGGCGGAGCGCCAGCACCGCATGGCACAGCACCGCCAACGCCCCGATCCATCCCGCCGCCGCCCAGATATGCGCCACATCGGCCATCTGGTGGATCGTCCCGGCCATATCTTCGGTCGCCCCTGCATGACCCGTCCACGCCAGCGTCGCCGCAGCAACGGCGGCCGGAACCATTGCCAAACGCTGGCGATCGGCCGCCGCAAACAGCAGCGCCATCAGCAATGCGCCACAACGCACAGCCAGCACCGGCCCGATCGGCGTCATCGTCAACAAAATGACCGCCGTCCGCCAATCCGGGGACGTGATCTGCACGCTGGTCATCGCCGCGACGCTGGCGAACAGCCACAGCGCAGACAGCGCCATGCCGCCCAAGGCCAGCGCCACCACCACGCCGCGCCGACCCGCCATGCCCATGACCCACCAGAACAGCGGCAGGCCCATGAGCAGGGCGAGGTCGATCATCAGCGCGAAGCGCGCACCGATCAACGCCCCCTGCGTCATGACGGCTTACTTGACCTTGAAGCTGTAGCCGCCTTCCATCTTGTGCTGGTCCGCGCCGACCAGATGCCATTTCAGGTCATAGCTGCCGGCGGGCAGCGCGCGGGGGAAGGTCAACGTCATCGTCTTGCCCTCGACGGCGGTCTTGAACCCCTTGATCGGCATCGGTTCGTGATTGGCCATGCCCGGCATCCCGGTCATGGTCAGCTCCGCCCCGCTCAGCGGCGCCAGGAACGTTTCCGAAAAGGTCAACGTCACCTTGGTCGGCTTGGCGACGGTCGCATTGGCGGCCGGGGTGGACGACACCAGCTTGCTGTGCGCACTGACGGCGCCGGGCAAGGCGATCGCGACGACGGCGGCAATGGTCAGGAAAGAACGGTTCATGGGGCAGTCTCCAGTCAGGGGTGATGCCGGGTTTACGCATGGACTTGCCCGATCCCTCGCGCCATGCGCATATTTTTTCTGTGGGTCGCATGAGGGGCAGGGCGGTCCCCGCGCGTATGCGCTGACGTAAGGATGGAGAATGACGATGGCCGATCTGGATCAGTTACTGGGCGCGGTGCGCGCCATGCCCACCGATGCGCGGCTGGTCGATATCGACGCGGCGGTAATGGGCGGCCTGGCCCGGCGGCGTGACCGCATCACCGCGCGGCGCAGCCTGCTGCTGGCGGGCGTGCTGGCGCTGGGCATCGGCTGGGTCGGCAGCATCGTGCCAGCGACATCGGCGCAGGCCGCACCCACGCCGATCGGCATGTCTGACTATGCGCCCTCGCGCCTGCTCGGCCAATGACCCTCCGCCGCTATGCGCTGGTCGCGCTGGTTGCCTTCGCCGCGGCACTGGCGGCGGTGCTGGTCGCGCGCACCTGGCTCGCCCCACCGCCGCGCGTCGAAAGCCAGGTCCACGCCCTGCTGCATGAGAAACTGACGCTGGACGCCACGCAGGAACAACGCATCCATGCGCTCGAAGCCAGCTTCGCCAAACGCCGAGAAGCGCTGGAGGCGGCCATGCGCGCCGACAATCAACGGCTCGCCGCCGCGATCGAGGCGGAGCATGGCTATGGTCCCAACGTCGCGCAGGCCGTCGATCGCTCGCACCACGTCATGGGGCAATTGCAAAAGGAAACGCTCCAGCACATCTTTGCGATGCGCGGCGTGCTGCGGCCCGATCAGGCGGCGCAGTTCGACGCCGCCATCGTCAAGGCGCTGACTCAGCCCGCCCAGTGACGGACCTTGACGCCGAACCGGACGACCAGACCCTCGCCATCCGCGCGCTGGCGGGCGATCAGTCCGCCTATGGCGCGCTGATGGCGCGCCACCGCGACGCTGTCTATCGGCTGGCGCGCGGCGCGATCGGCGACGCTGACGAAGCGCTCGACATCACGCAGGAAAGCTTCGTCGCCGCCTTTGCCGCGCTCGCCCGCTATGATGGCGCGCGCCCGTTCCGCGTCTGGATCGCGCGCATCGCGCTCAACAAATGCCGCGACTGGGCGCGCCGCCGCACCGTCCGCCGCTTCTTCGCCTTCGCCAAACCGATCGACGATGCCCTTGCTGTCGCCACTTCCGACGCCACGCCGGAAGAAGCCGCCCATTCCCGGCGCGAAGTCGCCCGCATCAACGCGGCCATCGCCAGCCTGCCGACCAAGCTCAAGGACGTCCTCCTGCTCCGCACGATCGAGGGGATGAGCCAGACAGACACCGCCCAAGTCCTGGGCATCACCGAAAAGGCCGTTGAAACCCGCCTCTACCGCGCTCGCGCGAAATTGACGGAAATATTGAGGGATGACGGCCCCGCCCGCGTATGAAGGGGCATGACGAACGCCCCCCTCGACCGCCGCACCCTCATCAAAAGCGCCGCCGCCCTCGGCATGGCGGGCGCTTTCCCCGCCTGGGCGCGCAGCGGCACGCCGGGCCTGCACCCCGCGCCGGGCGTGCTATCGGGTGATCGCATCGCACTGACGGTGGGGGAAAGCCATTTCGGCACCGGCGGCCGCTCCGCCCATGCGATCACCATCAACGGCACCGTCCCTGCGCCGCTGATCCGCCTGAAGGAAGGCCAGCGGGTCCAGCTCGCCGTCACCAACATGCTTCGGGAAGACACGTCGATCCACTGGCACGGCCTGATCGTGCCCTTCCAGATGGACGGCGTACCCGGCATCAGCTTCCCCGGCATCCGCCCGGGCGAAACCTTCACCTACGACTTTCCCATCCGACAATCCGGCACCTATTGGTATCACAGCCATTCGGGCATGCAGGAAGCGATGGGCCATTATGGCCCGATCGTCATCGATCCCGCCGGTGCCGATCCGGTGCAGGCCACGCGCGAGCATGTGATCGTGCTGGCCGACTGGTCGCCGGTCCATCCCCATATCCTGCTCAAGCGGCTGAAACAGTCCGGCGGCTATTATAATATGCAGCGCCAGACGCTCGCTGGCCTCATCAAGGGCAAGGACCAGAGCGCCAGGGACCGGATGGACTGGGGCAAGATGCGCATGGACCCCACCGATATTTCGGACGTCACCGGCTCCACCTACAGCTTCCTGATCAACGGCCATGGCACGCCTGAAAACTGGACCGGCCTGTTCACGCCCGGAGAGCGCGTGCGCCTGCGCATCATCAACGCGTCGGCCATGACCAATTTCAACGTCCGCCTGCCTGGCCTCCCCATGACCGTGGTCCAGTGCGACGGCCAGCATGTCCAGCCGGTCGAAACGGACGAGTTTCAGATCGGCATCGCCGAAACCTACGACGTCATCGTCCAGCCGACCGACGCCAAAGCCTATGGCCTGATCGCCGAAGCCATCGACCGCTCCGGCCTGGTCCGCGCGACCCTCGCCCCGCAACTCGGCATGGTCGCGCCCATCCCCGCCCTGCGCGCACGCCCGCTCCTCACCATGAAGGATATGGGCATGGATATGTCCGGCATGGACATGGGGCAGGAGGGCGTCATCGATTTGAGCCAACCCGCCAACGACAGCATGTCCGGCCACGCCATGAAGATGCTGGACCCCTCGGTCGCGCCGCAAGTGCCGATGGGACCGGGGGTTGCAACCCTCTCCGCCATGCCGGCCGATCGCACCGCCGACCGGCCGACAGGGCTGGAGGATGTCGATCACCGCGTCCTCACCTATGCCGACCTGCGATCGCTCGAACCCAACCAGGATGTCCGCGCGCCGACCCGTTCGCTCGACATCCACCTGACCGCGAATATGGAACGCTATATGTGGTCCTTCGACGGGGTAAAGCTGTCCGACGGCGCGGAGCCGATCGCCTTCCGCCATAATGAGCGGGTCCGCATCACCCTCATCAACGACACGATGATGCCGCACCCCATTCACATCCATGGCCATTTCTTTCAGCTGCTGACCGGCGACGATCCGACCCACAACCCGCGCAAGCATACGGTCAACGTCCTGCCCGGCGGCAAGATCAGCTTCGATCTCACCGCCGACGCGCTCGGCGACTGGGCCTTCCACTGCCACATGCTGATGCACATGCATGCCGGGATGATGCGCGTCGTTACCGTCCGTCCTGCGGAGGATGCCGCATGAACCGCCTGATCGTCACCACGCTGTTGGCCGCCAGCACCGCCACGCCCGCCTTCGCGCAAGACCATAGCCAGATGGGCCATAGTGCACATCAGATGCCGCCAACGTCGCAAGAGCCGGCGACGGACCAACCCGCCAACCCCCACGCCGGTCACGCTATGCCCGCATCCGACGACGCCGTGCCCAAAGGCGTCGCCCCCCCAATCCCCACCGATCATGCCGCCGACACGCTCTACGATCCTGCCACCATGGCCCGCGCCCGCGCCGCCATGACGAAGGAAAATGGCGGCATGACCTTCTCCCAACTCATGATCGACCGCCTCGAATATCGCGCGCAAAAGGGCGCGGACGGCTATCATTGGGAGGGCGAAGGCTGGATCGGCGGCGATATAGACCGCCTCGCCATCAAGTCGGAGGGGGAGGGCGCAATCGGCGGCCGCCTGCACCAGGCCGAACTCCAGGCGCTCTACAGCCGCGCCATCGACCCGTGGTGGAATATCGTCGCTGGCGTTCGCCAGGATTTCCGCCCCCAGCCGCAACGCACCTACGCCACGATCGGCATAGAAGGCCTCGCCCCCTATTGGTTCGAAGTCGAAGGGCAGGCCTTCCTCTCCGACAAGGGCGACGCCCATCTGCGGCTGGAGGGCAGCTATGACCAGCGCCTCACCCAGCGCCTGATCCTGCAACCCGCCGCCGAAGTGAATATCGCCGCGCAGGACGTGCCGGAACTGGGCACAGGCTCGGGCCTCTCCACGGTCGAACTGGGCCTGCGCCTGCGCTACGAGTTCGCTCGCGAATTTGCGCCCTATATCGGCGTCAACTGGGAACGCAGCTTCGGCGACACCGCCCGCTACGCCCGCGCCGCGGGGAGGGGGCGTCTGCCACCAGCCTGGTGATGGGCATCCGCTTCTGGTTCTGACGGCGGCGGCACAAACTGCCGCCTTACGGAAATAATTAGCGATCAACACAGCGCGCGGCGTCCGGCTTCGCACGATGGCACCGCGCCCGCCGATTACTCTTCGATCCGATACCGAAAAACGGATCAGGGTAGATGCTGCGTTCCGCCTGTCTGGGCTTTCTTCCATTCCTATGCGCCCTTCTCGCAGCCACCCCAGCGGCTGCGCAGGACGACACGCAGCAATGGACGCTCAGCGGCGGCTTCGACCTCATCGAACTGCGCGCGGGCAAGGGCGACGATGTCTTCCTGTGGGACGGCACCTTTTCGCTCGGCAACGCCACCGACCAGTTGATGCTCGTGACCCAGGGCGGCGGCGCACTCGGCAACCAGATCGATGAAGTGCAGGCCCGGCTCTTCTACGGCCACAGCATCGGCAATACGACATTGCTGGTCGGCATACGCAAGGATGTCACCCCGCATCCGCGCGACATCCACGCCATCATCGGCGTTCAGGGCAATGTCGGCACCCGCCTAAGCTGGGAAAGCTACGCCTTCCTGTCCGACAAGGGCCGCCTGACCGGCGAAGCCCAGATCGTCTATCAACTGCCCATCACCGATCGCCTCTATCTGGAACCGCGCATCGGCGTCGGCTGGTCGGCCAGGAGCGTCGCCGCCGAAGCCGTGCGATCCGGCTTTACCGAAGGAGAAGGCACGCTACGCCTGCGTTATCGCCTGACGCCCAAGCTCAACATCTACACCGCACTCGTCCATGAACGACTGCTAGGCGGCACCCGCCGCCTCGCCCGCGAACAGGGCGAAACGCGGCAATCGACCATGGCGATCATCGGCTTCGGCTTCAGCCTCTAATCAACGTCCCGCGTGTTCCCGCGCAGGCGGGAACCCAGTCCCACCGTCTCCACTGGATTCCCGCCCGCGCAGGAAAACACCACGCCTCAATCACGCAACCCCAAATGCCGCTCCGCCAGCGCCACATGCAACCGGACGCCCAGCCCCAGCACATCGTCGTTGAAATCATAATGCGGATTATGCAGCGGCGCGCCGCCCTCCGCCTTCGCCTGTCCCAGCCAGATATAGGCGCCCTTGCACGCCTGCAGCATGAAGGCGAAATCCTCCGATGTGAAGGCCGGGTCCGGCGCCAGTCGCGCCATCCCCACGGTCGCCGCCGCGTCCAGCGCTTCCTGCGCCGCTTCCGCATCGTTGATCGTAGCGGGGTAATAGCGTTGGTAATCGACCACCGCAGTCAATTCGCCCGCCAATGCGACGCCCGCCGTAATCTCGCGGATCGACGCTTCGATCCGGTCCTGCACCGCCGGATCGAACGTGCGCACGGTGCCGGATATCGTCACCAACTCGGGGATCACATTATGCGTATGCCCGCCATGAATCTGCGTGATGGACAGCACCGCCGACGCGGTCGGCGCAATCCGACGCGATACGATCCCCTGCAATTGCTGCACCAATGCTGCAGCGGTAAGAATCGCGTCGGGCGTGTCCTGCGGGATCGCAGCATGGCCGCCGCGCCCCGTCAGCCGGATTTCGAACTTGTCCGCCGCGCCCATGATCGGGCCGGGCCGCGTCGCGATCGTACCCGCGGGCAGATCAGGCCAATTATGCAGCCCGAACACCCGATCGCACGGAAAACGCGCGAACAACCCCTTGTTCACCATCTCCCGCGCGCCGCCCTGGCCCTCTTCGGCCGGCTGGAAGAAGAAATTGACCGTCCCATCGAAATTACGGCTGCGCGCCAAATGCTGCGCAGCACCCAGCAGCATCGCCACATGCCCGTCATGCCCGCAGCCATGAAAAGTGCCGGGCGTCGTGCTGGCATAGGGCAGATCGGTCTGCTCCTGGATCGGCAGCGCGTCCATGTCCGCCCGCAACCCGATGCTGCGCGAAGACGTACCGTTGCGCAGCACGCCCACGACCCCTGTACGCCCGATCCCCTCATGCACCTCCAGCCCCAGCGCGCGCAATTGCTCGGCAATCCGTGCCGCGGTGCGATGCTCGCAAAAGCCCAGTTCAGGATGCGCATGAATATCGCGCCGGAACGCGATCAGCGGTTCGATCAGGTCGGTGATGTCGGTCATAAACTATGGTGTTCCCGCGCAGGCGGGAACCCAGTCCCACCGTTTCAACTGGGTTCCCGCCTGCGCGGGAACACGCCCTACTTCAAAGCTACCGCTGTTCGCCAAATAAATGCTGGATCGGATAATGATGCTTTATGAAAGGCGACTTGATCACGACATAGCTGAAATATTTTTCGATGCCGTAATCGCTTTCCAGCATCCCCTCGACGATGGACTGATAATGCGCCACGCCGCGCGTCACGAATTTCAGCAGATAATCATATCCGCCGCTGACCAGATGGCACTCCACAATCTCGTCCAGCTTGCGAATACGCGTCTCGAACCGGGAAAAGTCGCCCGCGCGATGTTCGGTCAGCGTCACTTCGGTAAAGACGGTCAGATATTCGCCCAGCTTGTGCAGATTGATATGCGCGCCATAGCCGGTGATATAGCCAGCCTTTTCCAGCCGCTTGACCCGCGTCAAACAGGGGCTAGGCGACAGGCCGACCGCATCGGCCAGTTCGACATTGGTGATCCGGCCCGACATCTGAAGCTGCGTCAGGATTTTCAGGTCGATCCTGTCCAGTCTGGGTCCGCCCAACATATGCCTTGCTCCCCGTCTCTTATCCCAGCGCCGCGCGAATATCCGCCTGTTCGAGCAGTCCGTCGAGCGTTTTCCGTATGCGCGCAAATATCTCGCCCATCTCCCCGTCCGACGCGCACAGCGCCGGGGCCAGGCCGATGATAGTGTCGGCAAAGGCGCGGAAAATGACGCCATTGGCATAGCCATCGGCGAACAGCCGGTCGGCGACCTTCAGCGCCGGGTCGAACCGCGCCTTCGTCCCCTTGTCCGCCACCAATTCGATCGCGCCCAGCAAACCGCGCCCGCGCGTGTCGCCCACCAGCGGATGATCGGCCAGGCCCGCCAGTCCCGCGTCGAAGCGCGCCGCGACCCGCTGCCCGTTCGCCAATATGCCGCCCTCGGTATAGAGGCGCAGCACCTCCAGCCCCACCGCCGCGCTGACGGGATGGCCCGAATAGGTCGCGCCATGGCCGATCACCACGTCCGCCGCCGCGCCGTCGGCAATGCCCTGATACACCTTGTCCGAAATCAACAGCGCGCCCATCGGCACATAACCGGCGGTCAGCCCCTTGGCGACGGTCATCAGGTCCGGCGTCACATCCTCCGCCTCGCACGCGAACATCGGCCCCGTGCGCCCGAACGCGGTGATCACCTCATCGGCGACCAGCAATATGTCCAGTTCATCGCACGCCTGCCGCATGGCTTTGAGCCAGCCGACCGGCGGCACGATCACGCCGCCCGATCCCTGGATCGGCTCACAGAAGAAGGCCGCGACATTGCCCGCGCCCAATTCCGCCACCTTGTCCTTCAACTGCTGCACCGATCGCGCGATGATCGCGGCGTCATCGCCTTCCAGGTCGCTGCGATAGGGGTAGGGCGACGCGATATGATGCTGCCAGCGCAAAGGCAGATCGAACCCGCGATGGAAATTGCTAAGCGCCGTCAGCCCCGCGCCGGTGCTGCTCGATCCATGATAGCCGCGCTCCAGCGCGATGCATTGTTTCTTGGCGGGCTTGCCGATGGCATTGAAATAATGGGTGATATAACGGATCGCGCTGTCCACCGCGTCCGACCCGCCCAGCGTGAAATAGACATGGTCCAGCCCCTCGGGACTAAGCGCAACCAACTTCTGCGCCAGCAGGGCCGCGGGCTCGCTGCCGAAATGGAAATAGCCCGTGGCGTAGGGCAGGCGGCGCATCTGCTCGGCCGCCGCCTCCACAATACTGTCCTGCCCATAGCCGACATTGACGCACCACAATCCCGCAAACGCATCCAGCACTTCGCGCCCGTCCATGTCCGTCAGCCACATGCCCTTGCCGCTTTGCAACATGGTCGCGCCACGCGCTTCATGCGCGCGGAAGGACGTGACGGAATGGATCAGATGATCGCGGTCGATGTCCAGCAGGGATCGGTTGGATTGGTGCATCGTCGGGTTGCTCGCCATGGTGGTTATGGACCCAGCCTATCCTCATGCCGCAGGCGCAAAGCCCGATATGGGGCAGATTGCGACCATCGCCGCGCTTAATCGCCAACCGACGCAGCATAATATGCCGCTGTCCTACACCGCACCTGCTTTGCTAACGAGTGTGTTACCGCGCAGGCGGTAACCCAGTCCGACGGTCTGAACTGGGTTCGCCCGCGCGGGAACACGCAACCTTTCTGCCACTTTTCGATAGGACTAAGCCAGCGCAACAAAATGTCGAAATCAGCGGGAAATGTGCGAAGTTAAGCGAGGGCATCCTTCCCGCGACCCGTTCGCTTCGAGCGTAGTCGAGCCCACTCAGTCCAACGCCTCGGCAATCGCCTTCCCGCACTCCACGGTACTGGCCGTCCCCTTCAAATCCCCGGTCCGCAGCCCCGGTTCCGCCAACACCGTCTCCACCGCGCGCATGATCGCAGCGGCGGCCTCCGCTTCGCCCAGATGCTCCAGCATCATCGCCGCCGACCAGATCTGCCCCACCGGATTGGCAATGCCTTTCCCGGCGATATCCGGGGCCGATCCATGCACCGGCTCGAACAGCGAAGGATGCGTGCCGTCCGGGTTGATATTGCCCGACGGCGCCACCCCGATCGTGCCTGTGCAGGCGGGGCCAAGGTCGGACAGGATGTCACCGAACAGGTTGGATGCCACCACCACGTCGAACCGGTCGGGGTTCAGCACGAACTGCGCGGTCAAAATGTCGATATGATATTTGTCATGGGTGACGGTCGGATAGTTTTTCGCCATCGCCTCCACCCGCTCGTCCCACCAGGGCATGGTGATGGCGATGCCGTTGGACTTGGTCGCCGACGTGACATGCTTGCGCTCCCGCGTCGCCGCCAGATCGAACGCATAGCGCAACACCCGGTCGGTGCCATGCCGCGTCATCACCGTTTCCTGAATCACGATTTCGCGATCGGTGCCGGGGAACATCTTGCCGCCGACCGAACTATATTCGCCCTCGGTATTTTCCCGCACCACCCAGAAATCGATGTCCCCCGGTTCGCGCCCTACCAGCGGGCACGGCACGCCGGGCATCAACCGCACGGGGCGCAGATTGACATATTGATCATATTCGCGCCGGAACTGGAGCAGCGATCCCCACAGCGACACATGATCCGGCACCGTATCGGGCCACCCCACAGCGCCGAAGAAGATCGCGTGGGGCTTGCCGATCCGGTCCTTCCAATCGTCCGGCATCATTTGCCCATGTTTGGCGTAATAATCGCAGCAGGCGAAATCCTGCCACGTTTGCTCGATCGTAAAGCCGTACAGGCTCGCCGCCCGCTCCAGCACGCGAATGCCCTCGGGCATCACTTCCTTGCCGATGCCGTCGCCGGGAATGACGGAAATGGAATAGTTGCGCATGATACATCCTTTATGACGGACGTGTTCCCGCGAAGGCGGGAACCCAATTCGGACGGCGGGTCAGGTTCCCGCCTGCGCGGGAACATGCTGCGTTACAGTTTCAGCCCGCCAATATGGAACGCCTTGGTTTCCAGATATTCCTCGATCCCGGCATGGGCACCCTCGCGGCCCAGGCCCGATTGCTTGATCCCGCCAAAGGGCGCCATCTCCATCGCCATGCCGCCGGTATTGAGCACCACCATGCCCGCCTCCAGCCGCTCGCCCACGCGAAAGGCGCGATGCAGATTTTCGGTGTAGAAATATGCGGCCAGGCCGAAACTCGTGTCGTTCGCCAGGGCGATGCCTTCCTCTTCATGGGTGAAGCGGAACAGCGGCGCCACCGGGCCGAACGTCTCTTCGCCCGCCAGCCGCATGTCGCGGGTTGCGCCGGTCAGGATGACGGGCGTGGCGAAACGGTCGCCGGTCGCGCCTTCGGGCGCCTGCGCGAACAGCGTCGCGCCATGGGCCAGCGCATCGTCGACATGCGCCCTGACCTTTTCCACCGCCGCCCGGTTGATCAACGGCCCGATCGTGCTGCCGTCCTGATCGCCCGGCGCGATCTTCAGGGCCGATACCGCTTTGGCCAGCTTCTCAGCGAAAGCATCGTGAATGCCGTCCTGCACCAATATGCGGTTGGCGCAGACGCAGGTCTGGCCCGCATTGCGGAACTTGCTCGCCATCGCCGCCGCGACCGCCAAGTCGACATCGGCATCGTCGAATACGATCAGCGGCGCATTGCCGCCCAGTTCCAGGCTCAACCGCTTGATCGTGTCGGCGCTCTGCCGCATCAACAGCGCGCCCACGCGCGTCGATCCGGTGAAGGACAATTTGCGCACCGTCTCGCTGCCGGTCAGCACCGCGCCGATCGGCGCCGCCTGCCCGGTCACGATGTTGATCACCCCCTTGGGAAATCCTGCTTCTTCCGCCAGCTTGATCAGCGCCAGCGCGGTATAGGGCGTCAATTCCGAAGGCTTGACCACCACCGGGCATCCCGCTGCCAGCGCGGGCGCGCATTTGCGGGTGATCATCGCCGCCGGGAAATTCCATGGTGTGATCGCCGCCGACACGCCGACCGGCTCCTTCATCACCAATATGCGCCGATTGGCTTCGGGGGCGGGGATGATGCTGCCGTCGATCCGGCGGCCTTCTTCGGCGAACCATTTGATGAAGCTCGCCGCGTAACGGATTTCGCCTTCGGATTCCGCTATGGGCTTGCCCTGTTCGGCGGTCATGATGCGGCCCAGATCGGCCACATTGTCCATCACCAGCGCATACCAGCGTTCCAGCAGGTTGGCCCGTTCCCCGGCAGTCTTCGCGCGCCATGCGGGCCACGCCGCCTGCGCTGCATCGACTGCCGCCTGCGTATCGGCCTCGCCGCAATCGGGCACGGTGCCGATGATCGCCCCGGTCGCCGGATTGTCCACGTCCAGCGTCGCGCCGGACGCCGCGCCCGTCCATTGCCCGCCAATATAGGCTTGCTGAACGAACAGGGCGGGGTTGTTGAGGATAAGGGTCATCCGAGCGCCTGCGTGGTCAGAGAGAAGGTCGTGATCGACGGATCGCTCGCGGGCGCCGGGCCGCGCATCATGCGCATCACCCGGCCGACACAGGGCAGCCCCAGTTCGTCCAGCCAGCCGCCCAGGCCGCTTTCTTCCGGCACGTCCAGTCGGCAGAACATGCCGCTATTGGACCCCAGCCAATGGGAAATCAGCGCCTTCGCCCCGCCCGTATCGGGCGCGATCGTCGGCCCGACGACATAGCCCCGGCCGAACCGGCGGAACAGCGCAAAGCCCACCGGTTCGTTGTTGCGCGTCAGCACCACGCCCTGCGCGCCCGGCACCAGCGCGTCGAGCAGCGCATCGCGATCCATGCCCGAAGCGCGCCGCGCCAGGTCACGCAGCGTCGGCATATCCTTCACCCCCAGCGGCCGCACTCGCTCGTCGGGGATCAGTTCCGCCATTGGCACTGCAAAGGCCGCGCCCTGATGCTGGAACACCGGACCATAGGGTTCGAACCCCAGCTTACGATAGAGCGGCGCGCCTTCTTCCGTGGCGTTCAGCAGGACGGTGCGACCGTCTAGGTCGCCCAGCACCGCTTCCATCAGCCGCCGCCCCAGCCCCATGCCCTGCGCGCGGGGGGACACGATCACCATCCCCAGCGTCGCGGCATCCGCGCCATAGAGCCACGCCATGGCAGTGCCGATCACTTCACCGTCGCGCTCGACCACATAGCCAAAGCCGAGGCCGAACAATATCTCCCAATCCTCGATGCGGTGGGGCCATTTCTGCTCGCTCGATAGCATATGGCCGGCGGCCAGATCGTCCGCGGTCATCCGCCGCAACGTCACCATCGCCTCTATATCTGTCGCCATGCCTCTTGCTCCTCGGCGGAAAAGGAACGTCCGCCTGCTCTACCTCAATCCGTGGGCGGGACATTAGGATCGTGCGTCAAGCATTGGCTGCCGCCTTCGCCCCGATTTTGGAAGATTATCGCGCGTATTTTCCCGTGCAACTGCAACAAATGCCGTCCCGCCTGCCTATTATGTCGGGAAGCGCGGACAAGGAGTAGCATGGCGTGGACGCTTTCGACCCCGATCAGATCATCCTGCCGCAAGCGAATAATTTCATCGGCGGCCGCCGCGTCGCAGGACGCGGCCCTTCGATAACCGTGCGGCGGCCATCGGACGGACGCGTCCAGGCCGAACTCGACAGCGTCGATGCGAACCAGTTGAGTCACGCGGTCGAGGACGCCCAGCGTGCCTACAAGACCAGCGGCTGGGCGCAAAGCGATCCCCGCGCCCGGATGAAGGTGATGCGCCGCTGGGCCGACCTGATCGAAGCGGATGCCGCCACCCTGGCCCCGCTCGAAGCGCTGGGGTCGACCCGGATGCTCAAGGAAATCAACGCCTGGGACTTGAGCTACACCGCCGAAACTATCCGCTTCTTCGCCGAATGGGCGGACAAAGTCGGCGGCGAAGTGGCGGCCACCACGCCCGACAAACTCGGCCTCACCATCACCGAACCCTATGGGGTCGTCGCCGCGATCGCGCCGTGGAACCTGCCACTGGTGATGGCAGGGTGGAAGATCGCGCCCGCCATCGCCGCGGGCAACAGCATCGTCCTCAAACCGTCCGAAATGACGCCCTTCAGCATCGTGCGCCTCGCCGAACTGGCGATCGAAGCGGGGCTGCCGGCTGGCATTTTCAACATCGTGCAGGGCGATGGTCGCAGCGTCGGTGACCCACTGGTACGCCGCCCGGAGGTCGCAAAGGTCACCTTCACCGGATCGACCCGCACCGGCGCTGCCATCATGGCCGCCTGCGCGCAAACCGGGCCGAAGCCTGTAACGCTGGAACTGGGCGGCAAAAGCCCACAGGTCATCTTCGCGGATGCGGCGCTCGAAAAGGCCTCGGCCCTCGTCGCCCGCGCCATCACCTTAAACGCAGGCCAGGTCTGCGTCGCAGGATCGCGCCTGCTCGTGCAGGACAAGGTCGCCGATCAGGTGATCGACCGCATCTTGACCGCCTTCGCCGCGCATAAGGCGGGACCGACCTGGGCGGCGGACACGACGTTGGGACCGATCATTTCCGAAGGGCAGCGCGACCGGATGGACGGCATCGTCGGTCGCGCTATCGCCGCTGGCGCGGAAGCGCTGACCGGCGGCGGCAGTGCCACCGCGCCACAGGATGGAAGCTATTTCGCCCCGACCCTGCTCGCCAATGTCGATCAGAAAAGCGAAGTGGTGCAGGGTGAAATCTTCGGCCCGGTCCTGACCGTCCAGACCTTTGCCGACGACGACGAAGCCTATGCGCTGGCGAACGACAGCGACTATGGCCTGGCCGCCGGCGTCCACACCGCCGACCTCAACCGCGCCCTGCGTGCCACCCGCGCGTTGGAAGCCGGCACCATCTGGGTCAACCGCTACGGCCGCAGCAACGACTTCATCCTGCCGACGGGCGGCTATAAACAATCGGGCATCGGCAAGGATCTGGGCCGCGAAGCCTATATGGCGAACCTGAAGATCAAGGTGGCGTTGATCGAGTTTTAACGTCGCGTCACATAAACCCATCGCCCGCGGCCAGCGCATCCAGGTCGCGTGCGCCGTGAACGACGCGCACGATCACGATCTCTTGGCCGGAAAACTGATAGTAGGCGGCATAGGAACCATGGACCAACACCCGCAGCCCGACCGCCAGATGATCGCGCGGCGGGCCGGATAACGGGAAGTACTCCAACCGCGCCAACGCGGATTGCAGCGATCGGATATAGCGGGTCGCGCGGTCTTCCGATACCTCCATGGCGATATGAAACCAGATATCCGCCAGATCGCCTTCCGCCGTGTCGGTCAGGCGGATCAGGTATCGGCTAATAGCGTCCTCCCGCGTGCGATGATGGCGTCGGCATCGAACGGCTTGACGCGACCGGCGGCGATATCGGCCAGACCCTTGTCGATGTCGCTCCGCAACGCTTCTAATTGCTGGACATGCTGGCTGCGCTTTGTCTTCAAATCGCGGATCGCCTCACGCACCACTTCGCTGGTGGACGCATAGTCCCCAGTTTCAACCACGCTTTTGACGAAAGCCGCCATTTCGGCAGGCATCGTCACCGTCATCCGCTCGATTGTGGACATGACCATTCTCCTCACAAATCATACTTAATCCTATTTGTGAAGACATGCCAAGCTGTTACCGTACGAATTAGCTCTCGGCAAACCGCCCGATCCGATAAGGCGCCAACGGAATATCCGTCCCCCCTTCGCGATCATCTCCGCCATCGTCTCGCCCACGCCCGGCCCGATCTGGAATCCCGACCCGGAAAAGCCGAACGCATAATATAGCCCGCTGGTCGTCGCGCTCGGTCCCATCACCGGCTGGCTGTCGGGCAGATAACCCTCGATGCCGGACCAGACCCGGATGATGTTGAGCTTCCCCAGCGACGGCGCCAACCGCCGGATCTGCTTCAACTGGCTCAGCGTATTTTGCGGCTCGACATAGGCGCGATATCGGTCGGGAAAGGATGGGCCGCGTGTGCTGCCGCCCAGCACGATATTGCCGCGCGCCACCTGCCGGAAATAGACCGTTTCCTCCTCGACCGGCGTCATCACGCCGACCGCAGGCGCGATCGCATAGGGCACAGGTTCGGTGACACTCATATTCGGCCCCTTGGGCACGATCGGCACCGGCTCGCCGAACTGCGAGGACAGCGCATTGCCCCACGCGCCCGCCGTCACCAGCAGCAACGGCGCGCGGAACGTCCGCCCGTCCGCCGCCGTAACGATGAAATCCTCGCCCACCTTCTGCGCGTCCACGATCTTCGTATTCTCGTGGATCACCGCGCCCAGTCGCTCCGCCGCCCGCGCAAAGGCCGGAGCGGCCAGCCGCGGATTGGCATGGCCATCGGTCGGCGAATAGGAACCGGCCAGCACATCGGCGCCAAAGAACGGAAACCGGTCGCGCAGCGCATTGCCGCTCAACAATTCCAGGTCCAGACCTTCGTGGCGCGCCTGCGCGGCATAATCCTCCATCGATCCTACCAGTTCGGGCCGCTCGCGATAGCAGACGCGGATATGCCCCGACTGGAGATATTCGATATCCGCGCCCAGCAATTCTCGCGACCTGCGCCAGATGGCGATGGCGCGATTGGCGAGCGGCAACTGGTGCATCGCGCGTCCTTGCCGCCGGACATTGCCGAAATTGGTGCCGCTTGCCTGCCGCCCGATCAGGTCGGTTTCCAGCAACGTGACCGACATGCCATGCCCACGCAGGAACAGCGCGGCGGATGATCCCATCAGCCCGCCGCCCACTATGATGACGTCGCTCGCCGCGCTCATGACTCTTCTCCAACGCCGACGGACAGCGGTTTGACCGGCGCCTGACCCCGCAGGCGTCCCACCTGTTCCAACGGCACGCCGCTCTCCGCCGCGATCAGTTCCGCCGCCGCCAGCCCGCAATAGCGCCCCTGGCACCGGCCCATGCCGACCCGGCTGAACGCCTTGGCCCGGTTCGCCTCCTGCGCGCCCGTCTCCCGCATCACCGCGCGCAGGTCGCCAGCCGTTACGCCCTCGCAGCGACACAAGATCGCGTCGTCGGGCAGGGCGGCCGCCTGCGCCACCGGCCAGGGAAAGGCCGTCGCCAGCCCCCGCGCGAACTTGGCATAAGTGGCGACATCCCCGCGCAAGGACGACATCTCGCCTTTATCGACCGGCAACCCCAGATCGCCCAGCGCCGCCAGTGCGCTCAATCGTCCGCTCGCCTCCGCCGACCGGGCGCCCAATATCTTCGCGCCGTCACCCGCCAGATAGACGCCCGCCACGCTCGACCGCCCATCGCCATCACGCTCGGGCAACCATTGCCGCGTCCCGGGATCGAAGACAAAGGCACAACGCGCCAGATCCGCCAGCTGCGTTTCCGGTCGCAAATGATGCCCCATCGCCACCGCATCGCAGGCGATCGTCTCAACCCGACCCGACGCCGCCCGAAACCGCACGCCGCCAACGCCCGCTTCGGCATCGCCCATGATCTCGACTGGCGTTACCCCATTATGCACTGCCACGCCCGCGCGCTTCAGCTTCATCGTCAGCGCCACGCCGTTCCACAGGACGGACGGCATCGCCAGCAGATCGGGCAAAGCCTTGACCCGCGCGCTGAAGGGCGAGGTATCCAGCACCGCCGCCACATTCGCCCCGGCCTCCACATATTGGCTCGCGACCAGATAGAGCAACGGTCCCGATCCCATGAACACGACCTTGTGCCCGATCGACACCGCTTGGGCTTTTAACGCCACCTGCGCCCCGCCCAGGCTGTATGCGCCCGCAAACTGCCAGCCCTTGACGGGCATCAGTCGATCGGTCGCGCCGGTGCACAACAGCAATGCGTCGAACGGTAAAGCCGCCTGACCTGTCGCACTCGCCGTCCACACATGGCTGCCCGCGATATTCCACACCAGCGTCTCGGGCCGATAATCGACCGCTTCCTTCAACCCGTCGAACGTCTCGTGCAGCGCCTGCGCCCGTCCCGCTTCCGTGCCATAAAGTTTCGCATAAGGCCGGGTGAAATGATCGGGCTGGCGGCGATAAATCTGCCCGCCATCGCGCCGCCCCTCATCGATGACGATGGGGCGAATACCCGCCGCCACGCAGGCTTGTGCCGCACGCGTACCGGCAGGCCCGGCGCCGACGATGATTATATTTGGCTGGGCCATGATGCCTCCGGCTGGCTGGTAAGGATGCGCTGGCCCGACGCGGCCAAGGTGGAACAGGCCCGCAGCCGATCGCCACTTTCAGTCCACACCCAACAATCCTGACACGCGCTCATCAGGCAGAAGCCCGCGCGTTTTTCCGGCCCGAATTCCGACTGCCGCAACGTCCCGCCACGGCTCAACAGCGCCACCATCAGCGTGTCGCCCTCCAGCGCATCGATCGGCGCACCATCGACATGCAAGGTTACGGGCGGACGGTCGGTTTCCCCCAGTCGAACGAACCGGCTCATGACGCGATCAAACCTTCGTCTCCCAAATGGCACAAGATGCGGCTGCCTTTATCCAGTGGACGGCGCGGTGGCGGCGTGGTGGTGCAGACGCCATCCATCCGCGCGGCGCAACGTGGCAGAAACCGGCAAAGGTCCGGATGGTCGCTAATCGGCCCGATCGGCGGCGGCGCGGCTCCGGCATGGCTTTCCTCCAGCCATCCCGCGCGCATTTCCGGCACAGACCCGATCAGCAGGTCGGTATAGGGATGATAGGGCGCGGCAGCGAACGCCGCGCGTGGCCCCGTCTCCACCATAGTACCCGCATAGAGCACCAATATATCGTCGCAGATCGCCCGCACCGTCGATATATCATGGCTGATGAACATCGTCGCGATGCCCAGTTCCCGGCGCAGTTCCGCCATCAACTCCAATATCGCCGCGCCCACCACCGTATCCAGCGCCGACGTGACCTCATCGCACAGGATCAATTGCGGATCGGCGGCCAGCGCGCGGGCCAGGTTGATCCGCTGCTTCTGCCCGCCTGACAGCCCACCGATCGGCCGGTCGATCAGGCTGGCGGGCAAACGGATCAGGTCCAGCAGCTCCAGCACGCGCAGATGCGCGGCATTGCCCTTCAACCCATGGTAGAAAGCCAGCGGCCGCTGTAATATCTGCCCCACCCGATGGGCGGGGTTGAGCGCGGTGTCGGCATTCTGGAACACCAGTTGGACGCGGCGAAACTGGTCCCGGCTGCGCCCCTGCAATCCGGGCGGTAGCGGCTCGCCATCCAGCAGTACCTGTCCGCTTGCAGGTGGCAGCAGACCGGCGATGACCCGCGCGATGGTCGATTTGCCAGATCCGCTCTCGCCGATCACGCCCAGCGTCGCGCCGCGCTCGATCGTCAGGTTGATGTCGCGCAGCACCGGCACGCGCGGTCGGCCATCCTTGCCGATCTTGCCATAGCCCGCCGTCATCCCCCGTATTTCCAGCAGCGGCGCGGCGGGCAGGTCGGCCTTGGCCGGGGCAGGGCGGATCGCCGGTCGGGCGGCCGCCATCAACGTCTTGGTATAATCGTCGGCCGGTGCGTGCAGTATCTGCGCCGCGGCTCCGGCCTCGCGAATGCGCCCCTGGTTCAGCACGACGATCTGGTCGGCCATCTGCGCCACGACGGCTAGGTCGTGCGACACATAGATGGCGGTCGCGCCGCGCTCCAGCACCACCGCCTTGAACGCGCGCAGCACCTCGATCTGGGTGGTGACGTCCAGCGCCGTGGTCGGCTCGTCCAAAATCACCAGTTCGGGATCGGTGATCAGCGCCATCGCCGCCATCAGCCGCTGCAATTGCCCGCCTGACAATTGGTGCGGATACCGCGAACCGATCGTGTCGGGGAAGGGCAGGGCCAGCGCGCGGAACAGCGTCACCGCCTTCGCCTCGGCCTGCCCACGCGGCATCAGGCCATGGATCAGCGCCGGTTCGATGACTTGGTCCATGATCGTGCGCGACGGGTTGAACGCCGACGCGGCACTCTGCGCGATATAGGCGATGCGATTGCCGCGCAGCTGCGCCAGCGCGCTGCGATTCAGCGTCGTGATCTCGGCTTCGCCCACGCGGATCGATCCGCCCGCAATAGTGGCGCCCGGTCGCGCATGACCCAGCAGCGTCAGCGCGATCGTCGTCTTGCCCGACCCGCTCTCCCCGATCAGCGCCAGCACCTCGCCGCGACGCAACGCGAAATCGATGCCGCTGACGATCGGAAAGCTCTCGCCCGCCGCATTGCGCGCCGTGACGGTCAGGCCTTTCACCTCGACATGGGGCGTGTCGTTCATCGGCCTTTCCCCTGTCCCGGCAGCGCGTCGATCAGCAGGTTGACGCCCACGGTCAGCGTCGCGATCGCCACCGCGGGCGCCAGTATCGCCAGCGCCCCTTCGCCCAGCCCCGAAATATTCTCCCGCACCAGCGACCCAAGGTCCGCGTCGGGCGGCTGCACGCCCAACCCCAAGAAGGACAGCCCCGACAGCAGCAGCACGATGAACACGAAGCGCAATCCAAAATCGGCCAGCAGCGGGTGGATCATATTGGGCAAAATCTCCGCGATGGCGATATGGAACCGCCCTTCGCCCCGCGCTTTGGCCACCTGCACATAATCCATCTGCGCCAGATTGACTGCCAGCGCGCGGGCGATGCGATAATTGCCCGGCACATAGGTGATCGCCGCGATCAGCAGCAGCAACGGCAGCGACGATCCGAAGGCGGCGACCAGTACCAGCGAGAAAATCTTGGACGGGATCGAAATCAACATGTCCATGAAGCGGGACAAAGGCTCGTCCACCCTGGCTCCGCCGACCGCCGCCGTCAGCGCCAGCGCCGTGCCGGTCGCGCTCGCCAGCAACGCCGCCGCCGCCGCCAGCCCCACCGTATAGCGTGCGCCCGACAGCAACCGGCTCAGCACATCGCGGCCCAGATAGTCGCTGCCCAGCCAGTGCGCGGCGGATTGCCCGTCGAACACGTCATAGGCGACGAAGGCACCGACAGGGTAGGGCGCCAGCATCGGCCCGAACAGGGCGACGAGCAACCAGAAGACGACCAGCATCAGCCCAACCTTGCCCGACAGCGGCAGGACTTTGGCCCGTTGGAAAACATTAGCCATCATTGCGCCCGCAACCTGGGGTTGGCCAAGATCGCGGTCACATCCGCGATCAGCATCAGGATTAGATAGGCGGCGCAAAATATCATCGCGCACGCCTGCAACAACGGCATGTCGCGGCTGGTGACGGCATTGACCATCAGGCTGGCAAGGCCGGGATAGTTGAAAATCGTCTCCACGATCACCGCCCCGCCCAGCAGGTAGGACAGGCTCAGCGCCATGGCGTTGACGATCGGCGCGATCGCATTGGGCATGATATGCTTGAGCACCACCTGCACCGGCGCCACGCCCTTCAGCACCGCCATCTCGACATAAGGCCGGTCCATCTGGTCGATCACCGCCGCCCGCGTCATCCGCGCCATCTGCGCGATCACCACGACGCTCAGCGTCAGGATCGGCATGGCGACCCCGCGCAGATAGTCGCCCCATTTCATCTCTTCGGACGCCAAAGCGATGGACGGCAACCAGCGTAGCTTCACCGAAAAGATCAGCACCGCGATCGTCGCCACCAGAAACTCCGGCACCGCGACCATGGAAAGCGTCGCGACATTAAGCGCGCGGTCGATCCGCCCACCCCGGTTCATCGCCGACCCGATGCCGATCGCCAGCGCCACCGGCACCGCCACTAATGCGGTCAGCGCAGCGAGCAGCAGGCTGTTGGGCAATCGTTCGGCGATCACGTCGGCCACCGGCATGTTGGCGACCATCGACTGGCCCGGATCGCCGCTCACCATGCCGGTCAACCAACTGCCGTACCGAACATAGGCAGGTCGATCGAGACCCATCTCATGTCGCAACGCTGCCACTTGTTGCGGCGTCGCGCTCTGCCCCAACGCTTCCTGCGCCGCGTCGCCGGGCAGCAGTTGCGCGATGACGAAGATCGTCACGGACACCAGCAACAGCGTCAGCAACGAAGACGCACAGCGCTTGGCCGTCAACGTCAGGGCGGCCCTCATGCCGCTATGCGATGGTGCGCCCGTCATCAGCCTTCCCACCACACATGTTCGGCGAATTGATAGCCCATCAGGCCGCCCAGTGAGACGGGGTACAGCCCCTTCAACCGCCGGTCATAGCCGTCGATCAGGCTGATGAAGACCGGGATGCCGACCCCGCAATGGTCGTGCACCAGCCCTTGCATCTCGCCATAAAGCTGCTTGCGCCGCCCCTGGTCGGCCTCGCCCCGCGCTTCCAGCAGCAGCCGGTCGAAGCGCGTATTCTTCCACCCGCTCTCGTTCCAGGCGGCGTCCGATTTGTAGAACAGGCTGAACAGCAGGTCGGCGGTCGGCCTTGGGTTGGTGTTGCCGAAACCCAGCGGATGCTTCATCCAGTGGGTCGACCAATAGCCATCGCCCGGCACCCGGTTGACCGCCAGCTTCAACCCCACGCGCGATCCATATTCCTGCAAGATCGACGCCATGTCGACCGATCCGTCAGCGGCGGGCGACGCATAGACGGGCAACCGCACGCCCGTCAGCCCGGCGCGCTGCAAATGCCAGCGCGCCTTGTCCAGATCGAGCGACCGTTGCGGCAGGTCGGCGCGATAATAGGGATGAAAAGGGGGTATCGGCTGGTCGTTGGCGATCGTCGCATAGCCGCGATACAGCGCCCGCTTGATGAGCGGCCGGTCGATCAGATATTTCATCGCCGCCACGAAATGCGGATTGCCGGTCGGCAACTGTCGCTGCTGCATGATCAGGTTGGTGTAAAGTCCCGATTGCGTTTCCAGCAGCGCATGGCCGCGCGACGCCATGATCCGCTTGGTCGATCGCGGATTAACCGCGATTACCAGCTGCACGTCACCCGACAACAGCGCATTGACCCGACTGACCTCGTCGGGAATCCCGATCAGTTCGATCTCGTCTAGATAGGGTTTGCCCGGCTTCCAGAAATTGGGGTTACGTCGCGCCAGCGTCCGCACCCCCGGCCGGAATTGCGCACAGATATAAGGACCGGTGCCATTGGCGGTCCGAAAATCGCGCGTGCCCGCGCGCAGGATCAGGAAATGGGATTGCGCCAATATCGTCGGCAAATCGGCATTGGGACCGGTCAGCCGGATCGTCAGCTCATGCCGCCCGGTCGCCTTCACCTGCGCAAACTGTTCGGCGATCTGCGCCATCTTGGACCCGACTGCGACATCCTTGTGCCGCAGCAGCGACCAGACGACATCGGCGGCGGTCAGGTCTGCGCCGTCATGGAACGTCACGCCCTTGCGGAGACGCACATGCCAGTCGATCTGGTTAGCACTTTCCATCCGTTCGGCCAGCGCCGGGCGGGGGGCCAGGTTGCGATCCAGCTGCGTCAGCCCGCTATAGAACATATAATGGCGGATATAATCGGTCGATAGCGCGCCCTTGGCCGGGTCCAGCGTATCGGCGGTCGAACTGGACAGGCTGGCGACGCGAATCCGACCACCACGGCGCGGCTTGCCAGCCGCCATCGCGCCATCTGGCAACAACAGCCCGGCGCCGATGCCAAGCCCCGCACCGATCAGGTCACGCCGGGAAAAGGGCGGATGTCTGTCCATCAATGGATGACATCCTGCCACTTGTACCACAGGCCCACCAGCGGCAGGAACCAGGGCTTGCCGAAATGGCCCGGTACGCTCGGCCAATCCAGCCCTGCCCACGGATTGGCGTCCGGCTCGCCGCTCATCACGCGGGCCATCTGCTGACCCATATGGGTCGCCATCTGCACGCCATGGCCGCTATAGCCCATGGAATAATAGAGGCCGTCAGTCTCGCCCGCGCGCGGCAGGCGATCGGCGGTCAGGTCCACCATGCCGCCCCACACATGGTCGATGCCCACGCCCTTTAGCGCCGGGAACATCGCGCCCATCGCCTCTTCCAGGATCAGCCCGCTCTTGGCGTCCGACCGGGGATCGCTGATCGCAAAGCGCGCCCGCCCGCCGAAGATCAGACGATTGTCCGGTGTCAGGCGGAAATAATTGCCGATATTCTTGCTGGTCACATAATTGCGCCGCCCCGGCAACAACCGGTCGATCAACGCATCGTCCAGCGGCTCCGTCGCGATGATGAAGCTGCCTACCGACACGATCCGCCGCCTGAAGAACGCGAAAGGACCGACGGCAGGCGCGCCTCCGGTGGCGACTAGCAGTTGCTTCGCCGTCACAGTCCCGCGCGCGGACGTAATGCGCCAGCCTTGCGGCGCGCGCTGGAAATCGGTGACCGCCGCGCCCTCATATATGCGCGCTCCGGCCCGCACTGCCGCTTCCGCCAGTCCCACGCCGAACCGGCCGGGATGCACCTGCGCGCTGGTCGTCTGGATCAGCGCGCCGTAAAAGCCGTCCGATCCCACTTCCTCCCGGATACGCTCGGGCGGCACCAGTCGCACATTCTGGTCGACTTCCGCTGCCAGCAAATCATGCGCGCGCACCAGCTTGTCATAATGGGCGGGCTTGGCGGCCAGCTTCACTCGGCCGCACCGGTTGAAATTGCAGTCTATGCCTTCCTCACGCGCCAGCCGCTCGACCGTATCGACGGCATCGCAATGCGCGCGATAATAGGCCTTGGCGACATCCCTGCCGAACCGCGCGGACAGCGCGCCATAATCATGGGACGTGCCATTGTTGCACTGCCCCCCGTTGCGACCTGACGCTTCGCCCACGACACGTCCGGCCTCCAGCAGCACGACGCTTGCCCCCCGCTTCGCCAGCGCCAGCGCCGCCGATAGCCCGGTAAAGCCGCCGCCGATGATCGCCACATCGGCCACGCCTTCGACGCCGCCTTGCGCCCCGCCCAGGAAGGGCGGCGCGCTGGCCAGCCAGTAGGAGAGGGGGGATGCGGTCATGCCAGGCTTACAGGCCGACGACCGCAGGCAGGCAACCGATATGCGGGATTTCCACGTCGCGATAGAAGGCGTTGGACGGCTCATGCCCGCGCCCCACGAACACCCGGCATCCAAAATGCAGGTCTGTCGCCGTATTCTGGTCGTAGCGGAAGCTGGACGACACATGCATCATGTCTTCCGGGTTCGCGCCCAGCTGGTCGAACATATATTCGAACGCCTGCATCCGCGGCTTATACGCCTGCGCCATCTGCGCGGTATAGACCGCATGGAAGGGCGCGCCCAGCATGGCGACATTGTGATGGATCTGGTCGTTCATCGCATTGGACAGGATGACGAGCGGGATCTTGTCGCCAATCTGGGAAAGGCCGCCAGCCACATCGTCATGCGGCCCCCATGTCGGTACGGCGGCATAGATCGCATCGGCATCGGCCTCATTATAGGCGACGCCCCATTTCTCGCACGTCCGCCGCAGCGAGTTGCGGATGATGTCCTGATAGGGTTCCCATGACCCCATTACCTGATCGAGGCGATAGGCGCTCCAGTCCTTGCAAAAAGCAGGCAGCTTTTCCGCATCGATGCGATCGGCCATGAAAGCGGTCGCCATTTCGGTCATGCGGAACCGGGTCAACGTGCCATAACAGTCGAAACTGATATATTTGGGCCGGAAATTGGGCATCGGCGGAACGTCCTTTGCAGGTTTTCTTGAGGTGGCTTGAAAGCCGTGTGACAGGGCTATTACGACATGGCCGCACCGGAACATGAACCCCATTTCTAACGGGGTGGGCGCAGATTATAGGCTTTTATCGCCACGCATTCGGCATAGCCTGCCGCGACCGCTCATGCCCATAATCCGTGCCGATGATCGATGCGAAAAGGCGATCCTGCCGGGCGGGGACGGCATGGAATAGCGCGTCCTTAATAACCACGATCGCGCGCCACCTCGCCGATCATGGCGCGACCCGTTTCATGATTGCGAATATTGGCGATCAACGCGCGCGCCGCGCTGTCCGCGCGGGTCATGCTGGCGACATGCGGCGTGATCAAGATACGGGGATGCGCCCAGAATGAATGATCCGCAGGCAGCGGTTCGGGATCGGTCACGTCCAACACCGCCCCCGACAGATGCCCTTCGTCCAGTAAGGACAGCAGATCCTGCTCCACCAGATGCGGACCCCGCCCGACATTGACCAACCCTGCGCCATGCGGCAGTTGCGACAACAAATCCCGGCACAAAATGCCGCGTGTCGCATCGGTCAGCGGCAACAGGCAGATCAGGATATCGCATCCCGCCAGAAATGCGGGCAACCCATCATCGCCCGCATGGCAATCCACGCCATCGATGCTGTGCGCCGACCGGCTCCATCCCGACAGGGGAAACCCGAACGGGGCCAGCGCACCCAGCACAGCCTGGCCCAGATTGCCCAGCCCCATCACGCCGATCCGCCGTTCGCCCGCCGGAACCAGCGTGATCGGCGCCCATCGCCCTTCGCGCTGCGCCTCCCGATAATCGATCAGGTTCCGGTGCAGCGCCAGCACCGCCATGGTCACATATTCGACCATGCCCGCTACGATGCCCGGTTCGATCATGCGCACGACCCGCACATGCGGCGGCAGCGCCGCCATGTCGAACTGGTCGATCCCCGCGCCGATCGAAAACAGCACTTCCAGATTGGGCAGGCTTGCGATCAATTCGGCCGATGGCGCCCAGGCGGCCAGATAGCGGATCGCGGTCGGATCATATGGCTCCGCCGGATCGACGAAACCGATATCCGGCGCGTCCTCCGCAAAGATCGCGCGCCATGTGCGCCCACGCGCGGCATCGGATGTATAGAGCAGGGTCATGCCATCGACCTTATCAAAAACTCGAAAAGAAAAGGCCGCCGACGTTCCCAAGGCTTGGAGGGAGGAACGTCGGCGGCCGATCGGAGCCTTGCGGCCCCGAAGTCAGTCGATCAGAAGTTGAAGCTCGCCCGCACCGTGAACGACCGCGGCGTGCCCGGCTGCACCCACAGCGCCGAATAGGAGCTGGCATAATATTTCTTGTCGAACAGGTTGTTCACGTCCGCCGACAATTTGATCTGCTCGGTAATGTTGAACGACCCCAATATCTTGGCGATGGTATAGCTGGGCAGATAGAAATCCGCCGCCGTCTGGCCCAGGCGCTTGCTCAGATGAGTCACGCCCGCCCCCAGCATCGCTTCATGATCGCCGATCGCAAAATTCTTGAACAACAGGATATTGGCCTGATGCTTGGGAATGTTCAGCAATGGATCGTTCTTCAGCACCCCGGCGGACGCATAGTCGTCCGCCCAGCCAGCGTCGGTATAGGCATAGGTCGCAAAGATTTCGAACCCGGCGGGCAGCTTGGCGTTTATGTCGAACTCCACGCCCTGGCTCTTCGCCTCGCCCACCGCCACCGACAGGCCGGTCTGCAGATCGGCGGTCAGGACGTTGCTCTTCTTCATCTTGTAGAGCGACAATGTGCTGGTGATGCGGCCATCGGCCGTCACGAACTTCGCGCCGACTTCATAGCTTTTGCTGATTTCCGGGGCGAAGGGATTGTTGCTCACATCGACGCCGCTGTTCGGCCGGAACCCCTTGCCATAGCTGGCGTAGAAGGACAGGCTTTGCGTCGGTTCGAACACCAGACCCGCCATCGGGCTGAACTTGGTGTAGGACGCCGGATTGGTGGTCCCCAGGCGGTTGTCGATATGCTGGCTGAAATCGTCATAACGACCGCCGAACCGAACCTTGATCTGTTCGGTAATCTCGATCTGGTCCTGTGCGTAGATCCCCCAAGCCTTCTGGATCTCAGTAGAATTTTGGATAACGGTCGTCGGCGTGGGCGCTGCGATGTTATAATTGGGGTTGAAGATGTCGATCGAATAGGACTGGTCAGCGGCGGTTGGGCGATACCGGGTCTGGAACGTATCTATCTTGAACCGGTCCCAATCGCCGCCGATGCGAATATTGTGGACGATCGATCCGGTATTCACCTTGCCGCTGATTTCGCCGCGGAACACCAAATGGGTGGTGCTATAGTCGCGGTAACGGCGCTGGCGCGACAATGTCCGTCCGTCATTATCCAGACGCTGGCGGCCCAGCGCCAGTTCCGGATCGCTTGAATAGCCCTCGAACGTCGTGTCCTTATAGCCCGCGCCCAACATCAACGTCCAATCGTCGTTGAAATCATGCTGATACTGCGCCTGATGGCCCAGCACGCCGATCTTGATCGGACCGTCATTGGGGTTGCCCAGAAAACGCGAATTGGGGATGGCGCCCAGCTTGTAGGTGGTGCCGCTCGCCGTAACCGTCGGGATCGCCACCACACCGCGATCGAACGGCACCTCCTGCTTCACATATTCCAGTTCGTAGGTGAAAATGTCCTTGTCCGACAGCTTCAGCAAAACAGACGGCGTCAGGGTATATTTCTGTGTCTCGATCGTATCGCGGAAGCTGTCGGCCTGTTCGGACGATCCGTTGATGCGGATGGCGATGCTGTCGCTCAGTGGCAGATTATAGTCCGCCTCGACCCGATAGGTTTCGAAGCTGCCACCGGCGATGGCGAAATGGCCGCCTTCCTTGAAGGTCGGCTTCTTCGTCACGATGTTGACCGTGCCGCCCGGTTCACCCCGGCCGAACAGCGCGCCGTTCGGTCCCTTCAGCACTTCGATCCGCTCGACGTTCGATGCGTCGCGCGGGCCGCCATAGCCACGCCCGCCGTTAAAGCCGTTGACCAGGAAACCGCTCGGGAAATTCTCGTCGCCCGCAAAGCCGCGAATGGCGAAACTGTCCCACAGGCCGCCAAAATTATTCTGCTTCGACACGCCGCTCGCCAGTTCCAGCGCGGTGTCGAGCCTGGTGATGTTGAGGTCGTTGAGCAGCTTGCCTTCCAGGAACTGGACCGCCTGCGGGATTTCCTTCACCGGCGTGTCGCCGAAATATTGGCGCTTCAGGCCGGTGACGACGATCGCGTCATCTTCGACTGCGGCGGCGGGTGCCTGCGCCTGTGCAGCGGACGATAATGTGATGGCGGCGGTACTGGCGACCAGCGCCAGTCGGAGAGCGGATGATGTGCGCATGATGATATCCCCTTGTGAAGTCGCTGTTCCCGAATGTCCTGCGAAACGGGGACCGGCTGATCTGTTCTTCTGTCCCGGCGCGGACATTGCGTCCTGTCGTCGGGGGCCGGGCCTCGGGGTGTTCGATCACCTCTTCTTGGGATCAAGGCTAGGTTGAGTTACGGTTATATTACGTCAAACTTGGCACATAGGACGGCGCAAAATTGTGAATCGCGCCACGCTACGGCATGAAAATGCTGCGCGGCAGATATGGTCGTTACGGGTAGGAAACTGCCCCGGAAATGCCGGGAAATGGCCGCCTTCCCGGTTGGAAAGGCGGCCGTGCGACCCGTCGGCGCGGGATCACAGATATTTGAGCCACCATATGTCCTTGCGGCGCTGTTTCAGCTGCGCGAACCAGCGGGTGGGGAAGTAGAGCACGGGGATCAGGATGAAGACCCATATCCACACCCAGCGCAGATGATCGACGCCGAACACCGTGCCCTTGGTCGGCCCGTACAGCACCAGTGCGACATTGTAGATCAGTTTGAGCACATAGAGATGCAGTACATAATAGAACATCGGCGCGCCGCCCAACATCGCCAGATGCGGCATCGCCTTGCTGCTCTCGAACCGCTCGAACAATGCCAGCAACAGGCAGCCGGTGCCGATCGTGGGCATCAGGAACAGCAGCGACGGCGGATATTTGGTCAGCGCCAGAAAGCTCATCACGGTGCGCAGCGGCGTTTCCCCGACGAACCACGGCTTGTCGCCATAGACATTGCAATAACGGATCAGCACGAAACCGACGATCAAACCAAGCCCCAGCATCGCCAGCCGCCGAATGCGCGGCGCGGGATCGCTGCCGCGCGCAAACCATGGTCCGCACGCAAAGCCAAGCAGGATCACGCCGATCCACGGCAGGATCGGATAGGTCGTCTTGAACACCATCCCGGCCAGTTCGAACTTCTCGCGCTGGTGCAGGATGGCCCAGGGAATGAAGAAGGGCGACTGCGCGGTCAGCCGGATCGGATCGAGCAGATTGTGCAGACACACGATCGCCAGGCCCACGCCAAACTGCGCCGCACGCGGCAGGTGCAGCAACGCCGCCAGTGCGACCATGCTGATGCCGATCGCCCAGATCACCTGCAACCAGATCGCCGTCGGCGGAAAGGCGGGCGCCTGCGTCGGCCAGGCATAGCCGACCACGGTAAATTCCAGGACAATCAGGAACAGCCCGCGCTTCAGCAGAAATTCGGACACCTGCCCCTTGCTGTGCGACTGGCCGTAGAGCCACGCCGACAGACCAGTCAGCGCAACGAAGGTCGGCGCGCAGAAGGTTGACAGGAAACGCGTGAAGAACAGCCCCGGATCGGTCGTGCTGGCATCGACCGGGTCGGTCACCTGCAAATGCAGAAACCACGTCTCGCGCACATGATCGACCAGCATGAACAGCATGACCAACCCGCGCAGCGCATCGATCGCGATCAGGCGGGTGCGCGCCCCGATCTTTTCCGCGGCACCCGCCGCAACCGGCCCTGTCGCCGCGGGGCTGAAACCGGATGTCAGGGGCGGCTGCCCCGCGATACTGTTCATGTCGTCTCGTCCCTTTACCCTGCTCTTCACGCGCCCTTGGGCAGGAAGAGATCCTTATAGAAACCGACCGTCTTGACGGTCACGGTGACGGGCGTGTCGCCCTTGTTGCGGAAATACCAGCCATGAGTGCCGTCGAACGGCGCGGTGAAGTCGCCCCGGCCGCCGGTCAGTTCCAGTTCCTTCCAGTAATCGGTGAACGACCCGTCGGTCGCGCCGGTCTTCTCACCATGCATTTCGGCCTTCACCGGGCCGCCGGTCGACGCCCATTTGAAGATGAAACTGTCGCCCTTGACCATATGCGCCTTGACTTCCTGGCCGCTATGCGGTGCCAGCGTGACGGTCATCTCATCCTGCCGCCAGGCCGCCGACTTGGCGATGCTCGCCTTGGTCGGGATCGCGATGTCGCTTGGCGCGGCGGCGGCTTCCGGCGCAGGCGTGGCCTCTTCGGCTTCGCCCGCCACCATGCCGTTCAATCCGATCGCCGTGCCGACGCCGGTCGGATCGATGCCATATTCGGCCGGCAGCACGAACAGGGTGACGATGGCGATCGCCGCCAGCGCCGCGCCGCCGATCGCCTTGGCGAGCGTGGCGGGCGCGGGGCTTATGCGGACGGGCAGGGCGGATGCGTTCTGTACGGTCATGTCAAATCCCCTTGGATGTGAAGTAACCGGCTATTTGATAGCCGATGAGAACGAAGCCGGCGGTCATCAGCGCGGCGTTGGCGACGATCGCGCTGCGGTTGAAACTGGACGACATACGCCACAAGTTCATCAGCAACAGGATGAGCGCCAGCGCCATGAATTGGCCCAATTCGACCCCGATGTTGAAACTAATGAGATTATATATCATCCCGTCTTTTGCGAGTGTCAACTCCTGCAACTTGGTCGCTAGGCCAAAACCATGGAAGAAACCGAAGATCAGGACGGCTGCTTTGGGATTAGGCGACACGCCGAACCAGGTCTTAAACCCGTCCAGATTGTCGATTGCCTTGTAAACCACGGACAGGCCGATGATCGCGTCGATCAGGAAGGGATTGGCGCGGATATCGAGCAGCACGCCCAGTAGCAGCGTGGTGCTGTGCCCGATCGCGAATAGCGTCACATAGGCGCCGACATCCTTGAGCCGATAAAGGAAAAAGATGACCCCCGCCAGGAACAGCAGATGATCATATCCGGTGACCATATGTTTGGCCCCCAGATACATATAGGGGATGATATTGATCCCCGACGCGCCTTCGATGAAGGCCTTGTCATTCTCATTGACGCCATGCGCCCAGAGCGTTGAACTCAGAAACGCTAGGGCAAGGCCTCCAAGCAGCAGCGCAACCCGCCGCATGGTTTTGGAAAGAAGCGGTGGGCGGATCGCACTGTGCATGGCGTGTCCTTATTTGGCCTGGAAGGTGGCGAAGCTCTTGGCCCCGCTCTTGTCGATCAGCGCAACGACCAGCTTCGCGCCCTTGACGGTCTTGAAGCCCGCCGCGCTCAGCTTGTTGCCGCCTGCCGGTTTCAGCGCCGCTTCGGTCTTGGCGCCCGCGACGGTCTGGGTCAGCTTGGCGGTGAAGCTCGTAGCGACCAGCGGCTCATCCTCTTCGCTCAGGTAAACATCGACGCCCTTCGGACCGGCGACCAGTTCGAACATCGTCTCGCCGGTCATCTGGACCAGGCCGCCATGCTGCGGCTTCATGCTGCCATGGGCGTGCAGCATGGCAGGCGCGGCGATCAGGGCGATTGCGGTGATGCCGGCGCGGAAAAGATCGGTCTTCATGGCTATTCTCCTGATGATGATGTGACTGTCATTCCGGCGCATGCGGCAGGACGAAGGACAGCGACGCACGATACTCCTCATGGTCCACCTTCTTGTCGCTGGTCGGCGCGACATATATGGCCATCAGCACGTTGATGCCCTGGTTGCGCAGCTTGACGGTGGCGGTGCCATCCGCGCCGGTCTTGGCTGGCGCGGCCTCGTCGGGATCGTTGACATAATCCTGCATCACGATCGCGCCCGCGACTGGCTTGCCCTTATAATAGACCCGCACCTTCATCGGCGCGCCCATCGTCTGGGGGATGGCAAGGTCGGCGGGAACCAACTGCAACATATGCCCCTCGAACAGCGGCACCGGCTTGGTCGGCACCTGGTTCAGATGGACGGCATATTTGAAATTATGTTCGGCCAGCGTCGCGTTGGGCACTTCGTCGCGCCCCTTATTGTGCCACTCGCCATCAGGCGTCTTGCTCCAATAGCCGTAGTCCATGATCGCCGCGACTGCGGCGACCGGCTCGTCGCTGTCCACTACCGGGATCGCGCCGGCTTCGCGAAGGCGGGTGGCGACCGGCGCCCAGTCGCTGTCATAACCGGTGACCGCCTTGACCAGCGGCAGGCGCTTGACCGCATCCAGATCGTCGGCACCCACGCCATAGATCAGCGCCAGTTGCCGCGCGCGCTGTGCGAACCAGATGCCATGGGCGCTGGCGGGAACGGCCATGGTGGCGAGGGTGACGGCGCCGATGGCGGCGGTGGCGAGGCGGGATAAGGCCATATGCGAACTCCTCGATCAGGGGTTGTCCCCTGGCATCGAGGCTAGGATGGCTACACGAGCGATTGTTCCGAATATGGCAAATGATGGAGTGGAAAATATCAAAGAAGAAGGGCCGAAGACGCATTTCGCGTCGTCGGCCCTTGCTCATGTCACAAAGGAAAGACGGTCAGGCGTCTTCCAGCGCCACGATGTTGACGATATGCGCCTGGGTATATTCCAGCAGTCCTGCCTCGCCCAGTTCCGCGCCCAATCCCGACTGTTTCACGCCCCGGAACGGGATATTCGCATCGATCGCCAGATGCTGGTTCACCCATACCGTACCGGTGTCGATCTGCATCGCCACCTGCGTCGCGCGGGCGACATCCTTGCCCCATACCGTCCCTGCCAAGCCATAATCGCTATCGTTGGCGCGGGCGATGACATCGGCGATATCGTCATATTTCAGCACCGGCAGCACCGGGCCGAACTGCTCCTCGCGCACCAGTGGCGCATCGTCGTCCAGGTCGCGCACGATCGTCGGGGCGATGAAATAGCCCGGCCGGTTCATTGCTTCGCCGCCCGACAATATCGTGCCGCGTTCCCGCGCGTCGGCGATCAGCGCATTGACCTTGTCGAACTGCATCTTGTTCTGCACCGGGCCGATCGTCGTCCCCTGCTTGGATCCGTCATCGACGATCGCCTCCTTGGCGAGCCGGGCCAGCTCATCGCAGAATTCGTCATACATGGGCGCGGGCACATAAGCGCGCTTCACCGCGACGCAAATCTGCCCGGCATTGGTCATCGCGCCCTGATAGACTTTCTGCGCCACCTGCCGCGCATCGACATCGTCCATCACGATCGCCGCGTCATTGCCACCCAGTTCCAGCGTCACGCGCTTCACCGTTCCTGCGGACGACGCCATCACCTTCTTGCCGGTCGCGGTCGATCCGGTGAAAGCGACCTTAGCGATATCGGCATGGCCGGTCAGCAACGGCCCCAGTTCATTCTGGTCGCACAGGATGTTGAGCACGCCCGCAGGCAGGATCTCTTGCGCCAGTTCGCCGAACAGCAAGGTGGTCAGCGGCGTCGTCGGCGCAGGCTTGGCGACCATCGTGTTGCCGGTCATCAATGCCGGACCCAGTTTGTTCATCAGCAGGATCAGCGGAAAATTCCATGGCGTGATCGACGCGACGACGCCCAACGGCGTGCGATGTTCGATCACCTTGTTGCCGCCTTCGTCCTTCAGAACCTTCGGCTCCACCCGCATCGCGGCAAAGGCGCGCAGGGTGAAGACGCTGCCCATAATCTCATAGCCCGCCTGGTCCAGCGGCTTGCCCTGCTCGCGCGTCAGCAGGCTGGCGAACTCGCCGATCCGCGCCTCCAGCGCATCGGCCAGCTGGCCCACCAGCGCGGCGCGCTCCTCCACCGGCGTCGCGGCCCAGCCGGGCTGCGCGCGCTTGGCGGCTGCAATCGCCCGTTCGGCCAGCGCTTCGTCGGCCTTGGGGCAGGCGGCGAAGGCCTGCGCCGTGGCCGGGTTCACCACGTCGAACGTGCTGACGCCCTGCACCAGGTCGCCGTCGATCAGCATCCGATATTGATGATCCATGAGTCGCTCTCCATTATGGTTATCGTACTCCGATCCGGACGGACACTTGGCTATCGCTTTCCGGAGCGGGGCACTCTATCCTGTATATGTGCGCCTGGGATACAATTTTGACAAGAGGATATCGCGCAGGATGAAGAGTGGTGGGATGAATCAGGGAGCCGATCTCCAATCGCTCGTCGGCTATCGCGTCCAGCAGGCCAATTTGCTGATGGAAACCGATGCGCGGGCGGCTTTGTCGGACTTCGAACTGTCGCCAGCCAAGATGACTGCGCTGGCGCTCATCCGCGACAATCCCGGCTGCGACCAGACGACGCTCGGCCGGGCGCTCAGCATCAACCGCTCCAGTGCGATGAAACTGGTGAACCTGCTGGCGGACAAGGGGCTGGTCGAACGGCAACCGGGGCGCGACCTACGCACCAACGCCCTGATGCTGTTGCCCGAAGGCGCGCGTCGGCTGGAAAAGATGTTCGCCATGGTACGACAGTCCGATGCCCGCATGACGGAAGGCTTAAGCGCCGATGAGATCGCAACCCTGTGCACCCTGCTCGATCGCCTAGGCCCGGCCTCACCAGTCGCGGATGACGAGGACTGAACGACGCGGGCTTGCACAAACTGTATCATAGGCGCACAATTGACGCGAACAAGCGGCCGATTCGACGGGACAGCGCCGCTGCGATGGAGAGATGCGCGTGACCGAAGCTGTTTGCCTGGATGGACCCGAAACCAATGGCGCGCGTACCCCTTCGCTTGACTGCCTGCTGCGCCCCCGCTCGGTCGCGATCGTCGGCGCCTCCGACAAGCCCGGCGCGCTGGGCGCCTCGGTGCTGGCGAACCTGATCCGGCAGGGCTTCGATGGCGACATCCATCTGGTGAATCCCAAGCGCACGGAGATCGGCGGGCGCCCCTGCATCGCCTCGGTAGATGATCTCCCCACAGCTGTCCATGTCGCTGTTCTCGCTATCCCCCGCGCGGGCGTGCTGGACGCGATGCGCGGCCTCGCCCGGCGCGGTGTCGGCGCGGCCGTCATCTTCTCCGCGGGCTTTGCGGAGGATGGGCCGCAGGGTCTGGCCGACCAGCAGGAAATCGGCCGCATCGCCCGCGAAAGCGGCATGGTGGTGGAAGGGCCAAATTGCCTGGGCCTCGTCAATTTCCGCGACAATGTCTCGCTGACCTTCATTGAAATGCCCGAAGCCCGCGCGCAGGGCGACCGCCGCGTCGGCATCGTCTCGCAATCAGGCGCGATGGCCGCCGTGCTGGCGACGACCATGATCCATCGCGACGTGCCGCTCAGCTGCTACATCTCTACCGGCAATGAAGCCGCCAGCGGGATCGAGGATTATCTCGCCCATCTGGTCGATCAGCCCGACACCGCCGTCATCGCCCTTATTGCCGAGCATGTCCGCGACCCCGCCCGCTTCCTCAAAGCCGCGCGCGCCGCAAAGGCCGCGGGCAAGGCCGTCGTCCTGCTCCACCCCGGCCGCAGCGCGGCGGGCGCGGCCAGCGCGGCCACCCACACCGGCGCGATGGCGGGCGACCATGCGGTCATGGCCGTTCACGTCCAGCGCGCCGGCGTCACCCTGGTCGACTCACTGGAGGAACTGGGCGACGTCGTCGAAATCCTCGCCCGGTCGCAAGGTGTGGGCGCAGGCGGCACCGGCGTCATCGCCGAATCCGGCGCGTTCAAGGCGATGATGCTCGACCTTGCCGAAAGCGTCGCCCTAGACCTGCCCATGCTCACCGACGCCGACAGCCCGTCCCTGCGCGCGGCGCTACCCGACTTCGTGCCCGTCACCAATCCGATGGACATCACCGCCCAGGGGCTGGTCGATCCCGGCCTCTATGGTCGCACGCTTGCCGCATTGGTGGAAGACCCGCGCATCGCGACCATCGTCCTTACCCTCATCCAGACCGACACCGGCACGTCCCACGTCAAGTTCAAGGCGGTGCTGGACGCATTGCGCACCTTGCAACCGACGAAGCCGATCATCGTCGGCGGCGTGGATGAAGGCGGCGGCGTCTTCGCGGACGATCTGGCCGCCTTGCGCGCGGCGGGCGTCACCTACCTGCCCACCGCCGAACGCGCGCTTCGGGCGCTGGCCCGCATCACCAACCATAGCAAGCGCGCCGAAGACATCGCGCCGCTCGACGCCGATCCGGTCGCCGACCTCAGCCAGTCGGGCAGCAGCATTCCCGAATATCGGTCGAAGGCAATCATGGGCGCGCAGGGCATCGCCTTCCCCGCCTTCGAACTGGCCCAATCGGCCGAAGACGCCGTCGCCGCCGCAGATCGCCTCGGCTATCCCGTCGTCCTCAAAGCGCAATCGCCCGAACTGCCGCACAAGAGCGATGCGGGCGGCGTCATCATCAACCTGGCCGATGCCGCCGCCGTGGCGGCGGGCTGGGATCGGCTAATGGCCAACCTCGCCGCGTCGCGCCCCGACCTGTCGCTGGACGGCGTGTTGGTAGAGGGGATGGCGGCCAAGGGCGTCGAACTGATCGTCGGTGCGCGCAACGATCCGCATTGGGGACCGACCATATTGGTGGGCTTTGGCGGCGTCGCGGCGGAATTGCTGCACGATGTCTGCCTGCTCCCGCCAGACCTGACCCGCGACGCCATCATCGCCGAAATACGCACACTCCGCATGGCGCCGTTGCTCGACGGCTTCCGCGGCGCGCCCGCGATGGACATTGGCGCGGTCGCCGACATGGTCCAGCGCCTCGGCCAGATGGTCGCCGCCACGCCTGCCATCCGCGAGGTCGATCTCAACCCGGTGATCGTCTATCCGCAGGGACAGGGCGCCATCGCCCTGGACGCGCTGATCTCGCTTTGAAACTCACCGTGCTCCCGCCCCTGCGCGGGAGCACGGTGCTTTATGCCTCACGTCAGCGCATAATATCGCAGCACATTCCCATCCGCGCGCCGCTCCCCCACGCCGATGAACACATGCTTGGTCAGCCAGTCATGCTTCCCCACCGGGCATTCGAAACTGGGATTGCCGCGCAGATAATAATCCTGTTGCTCCACCGGCTGGCCGTCGCCGAACGCCCAGTCGCGCAGCCGCGCCATCGTGTCGGGCTTTCGCCCCCACAGAAAACCGCGATTGTTGAGCAGGATCAGCGTGCCATCCTCCTCCTCCAGCATATAACGCGCGTCGAACACCGCCACATCGTCCGGCCGGAAATAGGCATAGTCGCCGCCCGATCCCGGCACCGCCTTGCCTTTGATCCGCGGGCCTTCGAACGTCCCGCCATCGACATAGACGGCGCTGCGATTGCCGCCCATCGGCGTGTTGACGATGGTCTGCACTCGCGGAAACTGCAGCCGAACTTCCATCGCGAATTCCAGCCGCGGATTGTCCAGCGTCGAAAACATGTCCATCATGCTAACTCCCCAATCACCCTAACTCTAGCGTTCCGCCATCGACAAAGAGATTGGCAGCAGTGATAAAGCTGGCCTCGTCCGACGCCAGGAACAACACGGCGCGCGCGACCTCTTCCGCACGCCCCATGCGCTGCATCGGTACGGCGGCGATCATCGCCTTGCGCATTGCGTCCACATCCGCCTCGCTCATGCCCGGATTGCGATGCAGCAACGGCGTCTCGATCGGGCCGGGACTGACCAGGTTGACGCGAATGCCCTCGCGCACCAGTTCGCCCGCAATGACCTTCAGCGCCGCATACAGCCCGCCCTTGGCCGCGGCATAGGCGGTGTTGCCTGGCACGAACCCATGACCCCCGATCGATCCCGTCGCGACGATCGATCCGCCCCGACCCATCAGCGCCAGCGCCTTCTGGATCGCGAACACGCATCCGCGCAGGTTCACGCCATGGACATGGTCCCAATCGTCGGGCGTCAGATCGCGGAACGGCGCAAAACCCCCGACGCCCGCATTGACGAACAGCGTGTCGATCCGCCCGTCCGCTGCCCCGATCGCGGAGATCACTGCGTCCATCGCATCCAGATCGGCAATGTCCGCGCGATAGCCTTTCGCGCCATCGATGCCCGCGACCGCCGCGTCGATGGTCGCCTGATCGCGCCCGGTGATCCGCACGCGCGCGCCTTCCGCCGCAAAGGCCTGCGCGCTCGCCAGGCCGATGCCGCTATTGCCGCCGACGACCAGCACGACCTTGTCCCTGAACCGCATGATGGTCTCCTGACTCAAAAGGGCGAATGGGGATTGGGGCTATCGGTGGGCACGTCCTGCACCACGTCCCAATGTTCGACGATCATCCCGCCTGCGATGCGAAAGATATCCATCACCGCAAAGCCCGGATCGCCATCGAAGCGCCGCACATGATAATGGACGATCACATGGTCGCCATCGGCAAAGCGTCGCTTGATGTCGTGCACCGCATCGGGATTTTCCCCGCGCACCTTGCGCAGGAACGCCTTCAGCGGTGCCAGCCCGGTATCGACCCACTGGTTATGCTGAATATAGTCCGGCGCGATGAAGCCGTCCGCCGCATCCGCGTCCATCGGTATCAGCACATGGTCGAACATCGCCTGCACCAGGTCCAGGTTGCGCTGTTCCTGCGGGGTATAGCCCATATCCGCTCCTGTCGTTTTCGCTGGCATTATCCCGCCATTTGGCTTTACGATAACGATCGTTATAAAAAGGGCAAGCGGGCATCGTAAAAATCTGCCCGGGAACAAGAGGAGAGGGTGATGCAGCGTGCCGACTATGATCGCTATGCGCAGGCATTCAACGATCGCGATTACGACACCGTCTATGATTTCTACGCCGACGGCGCGGCCATCCGTTTCTTCGGCGTGGATTTAGGTTCGCGCGCTGCGTTCAAGCGTTTCTACGCCTTCCTCCACGCCCATGTCATCGAAACGCTAACGATCGAACGCTTCGCAGCCAGCGACACGCTCGTCGCGCTGGAAGGGATCATCCGGGTCGAAGGCATTCAGGATCTCGACGCCGCCACGCTGGCCGCGCGGGGGCTGGACCAGTTCGCTCCCATCGCCAAGGGGCAGGTCCAATCGATGCGCCAATATATCCATTATCATGTCGAAAACGGCCGCTTCACCAGCGTGGGTTGCGCAATAATGGGGTGAACGATCGCTCATGGGCAGCTTGACTTGCAAGCTGCCAGATGCCCTATCGGAAAACCATGTCGAACAGCAGCCCGCCCAGTAAGCCCTCCGCGCCACATGCTGCCGAAACCAGCCCGGCCGATACGCTCCATCGCGTGCTGCGTCTGGCGAACAAGCTGATGGCGCCTTTCTCCACCTATTTGGAGCATCGGTACAAGATCAGCCTCAACGAATTTCGCCTGCTGATGCTGATCGGTCGCAACCCCCATACGGCCAGTCACGAACTGGCCGAAATGACCGGGGTCAATCCGATGAGCGTATCGCGCGCCGTCGCCGCGCTGCAGAAACATGGCCGCATCATGGTGGAGCGCGATCCGGGCAACAAGCGGCGCAAGACGCTGATCCTGACCGACGAAGGCCAACGGCTCTACGGCCTGATGCGCCCGCAGACGGACAAGGTGGCGACCTATCTCGTCTCCGATCTCGCCAGCAGGGAGGTCGATATGCTCAACCAATATCTCGATACGCTGGTCGACACGCTGGAGGCCGTGGACGCGGATGGCAACAGCCGCTTCCTTGAATTTACCCGACCCGAAGGCGAAGACGAACCCGCCACCTGATCCCCGATGGCGCGGCATGCTTTTGCCTGCACCATCCCACCTGTCCGGCACCAATCACATACGGGAGTATAGCCATGAAGACCCGCGCCGCCGTCGCCTTCGAAGCGAAAAAGCCGCTTGAGATCGTAGAGGTCGATCTGGAAGGGCCGAAGGCCGGCGAAGTGCTGGTCGAGATCATGGCGACCGGCATCTGTCACACCGACGCCTATACGCTCGACGGCCTCGACAGCGAAGGCATCTTCCCCTCGATCCTGGGTCATGAAGGCGCAGGCATCGTGCGCGAAGTCGGCCCTGGCGTCATCTCGGTCAAGCCCGGCGACCATGTCATCCCGCTCTACACGCCGGAATGCCGCCAGTGCAAAAGCTGCCTTTCGGGCAAGACGAATCTCTGCACCGCCATCCGCGCGACGCAGGGCAAGGGGCTGATGCCCGATGGCACGACCCGGTTCAGCTATAAGGGCCAGCCGATCTTCCATTATATGGGCTGCTCCACTTTCTCCAACTTCACCGTCCTGCCCGACATCGCGGTCGCCAAAATCCGTGAGGACGCGCCGTTCCAGTCCAGCTGCTATATCGGCTGTGGCGTGACGACGGGCGTCGGCGCGGTCATCAACACGGCCAAGGTGCAGGTGGGCGACAATGTCGTCATCTTCGGGCTGGGCGGTATCGGCCTCAACGTCATTCAAGGCGCGCGCTTGGCTGGCGCGAACAAGATCATCGGTGTCGACATTAATCCCGACCGCGAAGAATGGGGCCGCAAGTTCGGCATGACCGACTTCCTCAATTCCAAAGGCCTGTCGCGCGAAGACACGGTGGCCAAGATCGTAGAGATGACCGACGGCGGCGCGGACTATACGTTCGACGCGACCGGCAATACCGAAGTGATGCGCACCGCGCTGGAAGCCTGCCATCGTGGCTGGGGCACGTCGATCATCATCGGCGTGGCCGAGGCTGGCAAGGAGATCACGACACGCCCGTTCCAACTCGTCACCGGCCGCAACTGGCGCGGCACGGCGTTCGGCGGGGCCAAGGGCCGCACCGACGTGCCCAAGATTGTGGACATGTACATGACCGGCAAGATCGAGATCGACCCGATGATTACTCACGTCATGGGTCTGGAGGATATCAACACCGCCTTCGACCTGATGCACGCAGGCGAATCCATCCGTTCGGTCGTGGTCTACTGATGGAGACGGTCAGCACCAATCGCGCCTTCGGTGGCGTACAGGGCGTCTATAAACACGCCTCCACGGCCACGGGCACGGACATGACCTTTTCGGTCTATGTGCCGCCACATGAAGCGGGCGCGACGCTTCCCGTCGTCTGGTATCTGTCCGGCCTCACCTGCACCCACGCCAATGTGACGGACAAGGGTGAATATCGGCGCCTCTGCGCGGAACTGGGCCTCATCTTCGTCGCCCCCGACACCTCGCCGCGGGGTGAGGGCGTGGCGGACGATCCCGACGGCGCCTATGATTTCGGGCTGGGCGCGGGCTTCTATGTCGATGCGACGCAGCACCCCTTCGCGCCGCATTACCGGATGTGGACCTATGTCACGCAGGAACTGCCTGCGCTCCTCGCCGCGCATTTCCCTGCCGACATGGATCGCCAGTCGATCATGGGCCACTCCATGGGCGGCCATGGCGCACTCACCATCGGCCTGACCTTCCCTGATCGTTACAAGGCCGTCTCCGCCTTCGCGCCGATCGTCGCGCCCTCGCAAGTGCCCTGGGGACATAAGGCGCTGGGCGGCTATCTGGGCGACGACCGCGCAGCCTGGCGCAAGCATGACGCCGTCGCGCTGATAGAGGATGGCGCGCGGGTCGCCGACCTGCTGGTCGATCAAGGTGACGCCGACAATTTCCTCGCCGAACAACTCAAGCCGCGTCTGCTGGAACAGGCCTGCACGGCCGCCGGCATCCCGCTCACGCTGCGTCTTCAGCCGGGCTACGACCATAGCTATTATACCATATCGACCTTCATGGCCGATCATCTGCGCTGGCACGCCGCGCGGCTGACGCTGGACAGCTAGACCCTGGCGATGCAGCGCGGGACCATCAACCCGCCTGCCTCCCGCCCAGCGCCAGCATCACCACCGCCATCAGCGTGAAGCTGCCACCCAGCAAAGCTGCCAGCGGCAGCACGGTCATCGACGGCAGCAGCGACACCGCGCCGCTCGCCAGCGCGGTGATCGCCAGTTGCAGCGTGCCGAGCAGCCCAGTCGCCGCGCCCGCTCCGCCGCCCGCGGCGTCCAGCGCGGAAATGGCGGCCGGGGTCAGGATCAGCCCCGCCAGCGCAAAAAGGAGCATAGCATAAAGTTGGAACGCGCCGATCGAGACGGCGAGTGCGACAGTTGCGAGCGCCAGCAGCGCCGTCGCCGCGATCGCGATCGTCGCCGCGCTAGACACCAGCCGCCGCGCACCCAGGCGGCGCATCATGGACGGCGCGAACTGGGTGGCGATGATCGACGTCACGGCATTGAGCGCCAGCAACAGGCTATATTGATGCGCGGTGAGGCCAAAGCTCTGCGTATAGAGAAAGGGGGCCGCGGTGACGAAGGCGAAGGGAATGGTCGTCGCCAGTCCCGCCACCATCGTCCAACCTAGAAAGGCCGGAGCGGTCAGCAAGCGGCGATAGCTTTCCAGCACCGGCACTCTATGCAGCCGCCGTTCGGGCGGCAGCGATTCCGGCAGAAGCATGAGGACGGCGACCAGCGCTACGATACCGCCGCCCGCCAGCAACGCGAACAGCCCACGCCATGCCATGATCTGCAACAGGTAACTGCCCGCCAATGGCGCCAGGACCGGCGAAATACCGATGATCAGGAAGGTGAAGGCCATCAACTGCGCGGCGCGATGGCCGCTATGCCGATCGCGGATCATCGCCCGCACGCTGGCCGTGCCCGCACATGCCCCCATGCCCTGCAGGAAACGGCAGGCGATCAACATGGGCAGGCTGGTCGCCAGGGCGCAGGCGATCGAGGCGACCGAAAACAGCGCTAGCCCGCCGATCAACGGCCGCCGCCGCCCGAACCGGTCTCCCAATGTGCCGAGCGGTATCTGCGCCAGCGCCAGACCCAGGAAGAAGGCGGACAGCGTGCGCTGCACCGCGCCGCTGTCTGCTGCCATCGCCCGCGCCATGCCCGGCATGGCAGGCAGATACAGGTCGATGGCGAAGGGACCGAGCGAAGACAGAAAGCCGAAGGCGATGCCCAGCAACAAGCTCGGTTCGCCCTCCGTCCGGTCGGTCGGGTCGTTGACGTGCGGCATCCTCTGCTTGTCCCTCGATCATTTAATAACGATCGTTATATTTATCGGGGGACTTCCACAAGCCCTGCCGTGCTGCCACCGCCCCTCGCTTTGGATTTGCATAATGTGTCGTCAGCATACAATGTGGCGGGCGAGGGGGACGGCAGCCATCGGCGATCCAACCCCATAGGATGGAGAGGAACGCCGCCCATGGCCGTCATACCGACAGCAATCCTGCCTGCCGACGACCCGCGCAGCATATTGGCCAGCCGCCCAATGCGTCTGCCCCAGATCGTGGCGATCGCCATCTGCTTCCTGCTCAATGCGCTCGACGGCTTCGACATCCTGGCCGTGACCTTCGCCGCGCCCGGCATCGCGCGGCAATGGAGCGTCGGTCCCGGGGCGATCGGCCTGGTCGTATCGGCCGGGCTGGCGGGCATGGTGGTGGGATCGTTGACGCTGGGCCAGCTGGCCGACCGGATCGGCCGACGACCGCAAATCCTCCTCTGTCTCGCTATCATGGTTAGCGGCATGTTCGCCTCCGCTTTCGCGCCCAATGTCGTGGTCCTCTGCCTGTTACGGGCCTTCACTGGCCTTGGCCTCGGCGCCGTGCTGGCGGCGGTCAATGCCGCATCGGCGGAGTTCGCCAGCCGTCGCCGCCGCGACTTGGCGGTCAGCATCATGGCCGCGGGCTATCCGGTCGGCGGCATCCTCGGCGGCTGGGGCGCGGCCATGCTGTTGCGCAACCATGGCTGGGAATCGATCTTCCTGGCCGGGGCAGGGGCTACCGCTGTGATGGTGCCGCTGGTCCTGCTGTGCCTGCCTGAATCGGTCAGTTGGCTCGCCACCCGCCATGGTCCCGCCGCCCTGCCGCGCATCAACGCCATCATGCGTCGCCTCGGTCAGCCGGAGGCGGGGCAGGTGGCGATCGTGGACGAACCGCAAGCGTCGATGGGGCAGCTGTTTGGCCCCCGCTACCGCAGCACCACTATCGCCCTCATCGTCATGTACGGCCTGCACATGATGACCTTCTATTATGCGCTGGGCTGGGCGCCCTCGCTGGTCGTGGCATTGGGCTTCGATCCGTCGCGCGCGAGCATCGTGTCGGTCTTCATGAACATGGGCGGCGCGATCGGCGGTTTGACGCTGGGCTTCCTGTCGCCGCGCCTGGGCCTGCGACCGCTGGTCATCTTCGGACTCGCCGGAGCGGCAGTGGCCGTCGCGGCCTTCGGCGCGGTGCCCGCCGCCATGGTCTGGCTCCAGATCGCCGCCTTCATCCTGGGCTTCCTAGCCAATGGATCGGTGGTCGGCCTCTACGCCCTTATCGCCAACATCTATCCCACCACTCTGCGCGCGACGGGCACCGGCACAGTGATCGGCTTCGGGCGCATGGGCGCGGCGCTCGGCCCGTTCCTCGCCGGACAGTTGCTGGCGGCGGGGGCAGGGCGGGGCGCGACTTCGCTATTGCTGGCGCTGGGATCGGGCGTCGCCGCGCTCGTCCTGTTGCTCGCGCGGCTGCGCCTGGCCGATGAGGAAACGGGTTAGCGCCACCCATCTATATGCGCCATCCGGGCGACAAAGCCGCCCACCCCATATTCGCATCCCATCACCGCACTCACGCATTTTCTCACTGGCAAGCTATGAAATATTCGTGTAGATGAAATATTCATGGATGCGAAATCATCAGAGCGCGATGGCACCGCCCCCCTCCTGATCCTGCCGGGATTGCTCTGCGATTCCCGCATGTTCGGGGAAACACTGGCCGCCATCCCCGGCAGCGCCGTGGTGGACGGTTTCTACGCCGGTTGCGATCGAATCGACGCGATGGCCGATTATGTCATCGCCCGCATGCCAGATCGCTGCGCCCTGCTGGGCCATTCGATGGGCGCGCGCGTCGCGCTCGAAGTGCTGCGCAAGGCGCCCGATCGCGTCGAACGCCTCGCCCTGGTCGATACCGGCGTCCATCCCGTCAAGCCAGGTGAGCGCGAAGCCCGCTACCGCCTGCGCGACATCGGCCGGGACCAGGGCATGGGCGCACTCGTCAGCGCCTGGCTGCCGCCGATGATGGGCTTTGCCGGCCTGCGCAACGAAGCGCTGATGGACAGCCTCTACGCCATGGCACTCGCCGCGGGCTTGCCCACGTTCGAAGCGCAGATTGAAGCGCTGCTGCACCGCCCGTCGGTGGATACGCTGCTGCCCGCCATCGCCTGCCCCACCGTCGCGATCGTCGGCCGTCAGGATCAATGGTCGCCGGTCGCCCAGCATGAAGCCATCGCCGCCGCCATTCCAGGCGCACAGCTGCGCGTCGTTGAACATGCCGGCCATATGATGCCGGCCGAAGCGCCGCAGGCCTTCAACCAAGTCGTGCGGGACTGGCTCGCCATGCCCGCCCACGCCCTAATTTCGTGAACTTCCAGATCAAGTCGAAGGAGAGGTTTGAATGACTGACAAGACCCTGCAGCAACTGCTCAATGAAAAGGGCGACATCGTTGAATTCCTGCGCAACCAGCAGGTCGGCCCCAACGCCTATCCGGGCGTGCCGGGCGAATATAGCAATTGGCGCGACGAACAGCGCAGCTGGGCGGAAAGCTCGGTCCTGTTCAACCAGAGCTTCCACATGGTCGATCTGCTCGTCACCGGTCCCGGCGCGTTTGACATGCTGGCCTATCTCGCCCCCAACAGCTTCAAGGGCTTCGTGCCGAACCGCGCCAAGCAGTTCGCCCCGGTCACGCCCGAAGGCTATGTGATCGGCGACGTCATCCTCTTCTATCTGGAAGAAGAAAAGTTCGAACTGGTCGGCCGCGCGCCCTCGATCGAATGGGTCGAATATTGGGCCTCAACCGGCAAGTGGGACGTGAAGGTGGAACGCGACGAACGCACCATCGCCCGCCCGATCGACAGCCAAGGCTATCGCCGCAATTATCGCTTCCAGCTGCAGGGGCCAAACGCCATGCCCGTGCTGGAAAAGGCGATGGGTCAGACCCCGCCAGACCTCAAATTCTTCCACATGGCGCCGATCATGATCGCGGGCGTCGAAGTGCGCGCGCTGCGTCATGGCATGGCCGGCCAGCCCGGTTACGAACTGTTCGGTCCGTGGAAGGATTATGACACCGTCCGCAACGCGCTGATCGAAGCGGGCAAGGATCATGGTTTGACGCTGTGCGGCGGCCGCACCTATTCGTCCAACACGCTGGAATCCGGCTGGATCCCCTCGCCGCTGCCCGCCACCTATACCGGCGAAGGCTCGAAGGGCTTCCGTGAATGGGCGAGCGAAAACAGCTATGAAGGCAAATGCTCGCTCGGCGGCAGCTTTGTTTCCGACAAGATCGAAGACTATTATCTGAACCCGTGGGAGCTGGGCTATGGCATCATGGTTAAGTTCGACCATGATTTCGTCGGCCGCGAAGCGCTGGAAAAGATCAAGGATCAGCCGCACCGCCAGAAGGTGACGCTGGCCCTGGATAATGAGGATATCGTCCGCGTCATGAGCTCCATGCTCCAGACCGGCGACAAGGCGAAGTTCCTCGAATTCCCCAGCGCCGTTTACTGCATGCATCCCTATGATGCCGTGCTCAAGGACGGCAAGACGATCGGCTTGTCGACCTGGATCGGCTACACCATCAACGCCGGTCGCTTCCTGGCGCTGGCGATGGTCGACGCCGAGTTCGCCGCACCCGGCACCGAAGTGACCCTGCTGTGGGGCGAACCCAATGGCGGCACGTCTAAGCCCACCGTCGAACCCCACGTCCAGACCGAAATCAAGGCGATCGTCTCCGCGGTCCCGTATTCGGAAGTCGCGCGCGATAATTACGCCGACGGCTGGCGCACCAAGGCCGCCTGATCGGCTGATATCCCGAGCGGGGTGGAGCGGGGGATGCCGAAAGGCGTCCCCCGTTTTCGTTGGGAGAAATGGTCCGCTTTATCCCCACCCGCTTTCGGGAAGGGCAGCGAGACTTACGCGCGGAGCACGTTAGTCGCTGCGGGGTGGGCTGTAAGCGGCTGCTGCGACACAACCATCGTGGTACTGTCACAACGCCGCGCAACGATGTGCATATCGTGGTGACGGGACATGGATGGGTGAAATTGCGCAGCCTCTCCCTTAGCGAACGCGCGATTACCCTGATCGGCCTTGCGCATCCGGCTTTTCGTGAAGAACTGTCGCGTTCGGTATTAGGAAGTCGGTCGTATCACTGCATGGCTAAGTGGGGATCGCCATCGAGATACTGCGATGGGAAGAATTTATCGGCGCCCTCATCGCAACAGCTAGACAGCCCGTCACTCCAATGGCCCCGGCAATCAGCCGGTCCAGCGTGCGGACATTGTGTCGCTGCTTTTCTCGCGCGAAGCAGCGGGTCGTTACTCAATCGGATATCAAATGTTCAGACGACTATTCGCTTCCTCTGCTCAAGACATGGCAATCGACCTTGGCACCGTAAACACCGTGATCCACGTTCGCGATCGCGGTATCGTGCTGAACGAACCGTCCGTCATCGCCATCGAGACAATCGCAGGCGTCCGCCGCGTCAAGGTGGTGGGGAATGAAGCAAAGCCCATGATGGGAAAGACGCCCGCCAATATCCAGGCGATCCGGCCGTTGCGGGATGGGGTGATCGCTGACATCGATGTCGCCGAGCAGATGATAAAGCATTTCATGGCCAAGGCCGCTGGCACGTCCGGGCGGTTGGGCCGACGGCATGAGGTCGTCATTTGCGTGCCGTCGGGTTCGACCATGGTGGAGCGTCGGGCCATCCAGATCGCAACGATGAATGCAGGTGCATCGCGCGTTCAACTGATCGATGAACCCATGGCCGCGGCGATCGGCGCCGGTCTGCCCGTGACTGAACCGCGTGGCGCGATGGTGGTCGACATCGGCGGCGGCACGACCGAAGTCGCCGTCCTGTCTTTGCAAGGCATCGCCTACAGCAATTCCGTGCGCATGGGCGGCGACAAATTGGATGAAGCCATAGCGTCCCATGTCCGGCGCAATCATAATCTGATGATCGGCGAAATGACGGCAGAACGGGTCAAGCACGCCATCGGTTCTGCGGTGATACCCCTGAACCAAGGACGCGTAATGCAGGTCAAAGGCCGTGATCTAGTCAATGGCCGACCAGCCGAGATCACCATCAGCGAAGCGGAAATCGCAGAAGCGCTGGTCGAGGGCGTAGGACAAATCAAGCTAGCCGTCATGTCCGCTCTGGAGCAGACAGCGCCGGAATTGTCCGCCGATATCATAGAAGAAGGCATAACGTTGACGGGTGGCGGCGCGCTGTTGGGGCATCTCGATCAAGCGCTGTCGGAGCAAACCGGCCTTCCGGTACGTGTGGCGGATAACGCCCTCATCTGCGTAGCGATGGGTGCGGGCAAGGCATTGGAGGATAGCGCCTATAGTGGGGTGCTGACGGTCGCATAGGCTTTGGGCAACCCAAGGAAATCCGTGGAAGACGGGTGAGCGGAAATCGGCATCGGCCTATGCAAGATATCTAACAGCTATTCTTGGTGTGCACAGCCGACGGAAATGTCGCAAAGCTGCGGTCAAGCCCGATCCCTGCGATGCGACGCTGGTACAATGGCAGTTATCGCCGTAGGGGCGAGGCGCACTTTGGCGGGCTGAATGATATCTGCAACCGATGATGCGCAATCGATCCCGCTTGCGCCGCGGGGACTTCTGCAATCCCCTATATGCCGCTACATGTTGACCTGGACATGGCCGGGAGGCAGCAGTCATCGCGCGCATATTGCTATATTGCCTGAATGCCATGCTGTGCATCGCCGCTCTTGGCTCGGCTGCGGCTGCACAAACGGCGCCGGACGATTGGCGGTCAATCAATGCGTGGCGCAAGACGGCAGCCAATGCCGAACTGCTGCTCGATCTGCCCCTCGCCCGCCGCGACCAGGTGACCGAAGACAGCTGGGAAAATCTGCGGCTGGACCTGACGGTTCATCGCGAATTGGCCATGGCGCTGGCGGGGCGGGGCACGCTCAAGGGCCGGATCGCCAAAGCGCAACTGGCCGAACTGGATGCCGACCTACCCAAAGGGCAAAGCGAGCCAGCCTGGATCAAGCAGAGGCGGCATGTCCTGAACGAGAAAGTCGCGCTGGAGGATGGGCCGGCTATGGCCGCGCGCGACATCGAAGCGCGCAATGATGTGTTGATCCACGATATCGACCAGATCCTTCGGCAGAAGCGGCGACAAAAGCTGTTTATGCACGACCATCCTGTCCTGATGGCCGATAGCTGGATCGATGCCGCCGCGGATATACGTGCGGGCAGGATCAATGTCGGCGCCCGAACGGCGGTGCGACAGCCATACGCCGAACTCATCGGCATTCCGTTGTCCGTTCGCCTTGCGATGATCGCTTTGATCGGCCTGATTGCCACATGGGTCGCAGCGCGATGCCGCCGGTCGGTCCGCACGGCTATCGATCAGCGCAGCGTGCAGCATGAATCGCCGCGTAGCCGCCTTGGTCTGGCCTTTGCCCGTGACCTGCTCGACATCACCGTCCCCGCCGCTGTGCTGATGATCCTGTTTGCCAGCGTCAGGCTGTTGACGGCTGATCTGCCTTTTCTGGCGGCGTTCAGCGGACAGATCATCCTGGCGGGCCTGACGGCCGTTTACGCACGATGGTTGGGCCAAAGCCTGTTCGCTCCCGCCTTTCCCGCTGCTCAGCTGGTGCGGATCGCCGATGGCGGGACATATCGCGCGATCCGGCTGAAGACCCTGTTGGGCGTTGCGATCGCCGCCGATCAGATCGTCGATTATGGCGAGCAACAACCGGGCAATTCGTCTGCGCTGAGCGCATTGCTATCCTTCGCGATCGTCATGTCTGCCAGCATCCTTATGTGGCGGCTGGCCCATGTGCTGAAGGGTGCGACCGGCGCACGATATGCGGATGACGATGGCAGGCACGGTGAATCCGCTGCGCGTTCGACCGACGCGGTTCAGCCCGCGCGACGGATGATGTCGGCGGCGGCGACCTTTGCCGCATTGGCGGCATTGGTGGGGTATGTCGCCTTGGCCCGTTATCTACTGACATCGACCTTGATGTCGCTTGCAGCGGCCTGCACGGCATTGTTCCTTTACCGATCCCTGACCGAAGCCAGCGACCTTCTGTTCCATCGCCAGGACAGTGCCGGATCACGCTATCTTCAACTGTTGCCGCTGGCGTTCGGCTTTATCCTGTTCATCGTGACGTTGCCGATCATCGCCATCATGTGGGGGTTCAGCGCGGAAAAGATCATCGACGCCATGCTGGCGCTGAAGAACGGTGTCGCGGTGGGTCAGATCCGCCTGTCGTTCGGCAGCGTGATGACGTTCGCTCTGGTTTTCCTGCTGGGTTATGCACTGACGCGCTGGTTGCAGCGGGTGCTGCATTATGCGGTGCTCGACCGGTTGCGCATAGAGGCTGGCGCACGCGCGGCGGTGCTTACCGGCTTTGGTTATCTGGGACTCACGCTGTCGGCGCTGGTGGCGATCACGGCAGCAGGCCTGGACCTGTCGAGCCTTGCCTTCATCGCGGGCGCCCTTTCGGTCGGGGTCGGCTTTGGCCTGCAATCGGTGGTCGCCAACTTCGTAAGCGGCATCATCCTGCTGATCGAACGGCCGATCAAGGTGGGCGACTGGATCGAGGTCGGCACCTATTCCGGCCATGTTCGCAAGATCGCCTTCCGCTCGACGCATATCGAGACGTTCGATCGGCACGAAGTCATCATACCCAATAGCGACCTGATATCGGGCAGCGTCACCAACCTGACCTATGCGGGCAGTCTGGGACGCATCACGCTGCCGGTCGGCATTGCCTATGGCAGCGATGTGGAAAGGGCGAGAAACATATTGCTCGACGTGCTGATCACGCATGAGCGCGTGCTGGACAGACCCGAACCCAGCGTCGTGCTGGAAACCCTGGGCGAAAGCGCGATCAACCTCAAGGCGATGTGCTTCGTCGCCAATGTGAACCAGCGCCAGTCGGTACGGTCCGACCTGTATTTTGCGATCCTCCAGGCGCTGGGTGCAGCCGGGATCAGTATCCCTTTTCCACAGCGCGAAATATGGCTGCATGCCGATCCCGGGCGGCAGCCCGCAGCTATTCCGAGCGAAGACGCCTCATAGACGAACCCGGCATCCACACGGGCAGCCTACGACAATGCGGTGAAAGCGAAGGTCGCAGGCGTACCGCGTAATCGTGGCGATACGTCTGCTGGGGTTATCCTCAAAAGCGGCGATGATCTTCACCGTCGATCAGGTCGCAATTGCCGCGGAACCCATAGGGGTCGGTGCCCTGGATGCTGATCTGGCCGCTGCGCCGATTGATGGTGACGACCGGCTTGTTCAGTCCGTTGAGCCGGTATTTTGCCCGGATGACGTCCGGTCCCATATCGACGTCATAAAGATCCCACCAGCCGTCATCGCCACGGCTGTTGATCGGCGGCACCAGCTTCTTGGGCAAGCGGATATGCCCGCCACCGGGCCAGAACTGCAGCGACACCGACGCATCGAACTGTTGCCCCGTCATCTCGGTGCGATTGCCATAGTCGTAGCGCTTCGTCCGGCTGTTCCAGGCATAGCCATATGTGGTTGCGAATCCCGGCCGCTGTCCTTCGCCAAAGCAGACGAGACCCAAATCGACATCCCGACCGGCGACCTGGTAGCGATCTCCGCCCCGGTCCCGGTCTTCGACATAAGTTGGCGACTGGCGCTGATTGGGGGAGGCATTGCCGTAACCATAGCTGCTATTGCTGTTCGCGCTGCGGCGGTCTTCGCCTTGTCCACAATCGGGCGCGAGCGTCGATGTGATGGAATCATAGCGTCCGTTCATGGTAGCGACGGTCACGCACTGTCGTTTCGCAGCATTCCACCAATAGGTATAGCTACGGTCGTCGCCTTTTTCGGTTTTGACCAGACTGTATCCACGCATCTGCATCTGGTTTTCCGCGCCAGGGGCGCGAGCACCGACAAGATCATCGAGCGCGGCGGGCGTCTGCGCGAACGTCGGGCCTGCCAGGACGGTCAAGGCTATAAAGGACGCGGTAACGGTGATGGCCTTCATGTGACACCTTCCCTTCCATATCGCTCATCAACATATCACGGGCAGAATAGCTCCGCTTCATGGCTGTAGTACGACAAGATGGGTGGTCGTGACTACGCCTGATACTGTGTCGGGGATAGCGACACCTGTTCTTTATTGGCTCCGGCAAACAGACCTGTTTGCCGACCCTTGCAAAGGCGTCGTCAAAATCGAAAGCTCAACCACGTCGCCAGAAAGGCCGAGTTGCGATAACCGGCCCTCCTCAACACATCCTGCGCTTGAAGATATTCGGCCCGCGTGGTCAAGGTCAGCCTGGGCGATATGGAATAGACGATCTGCGCGCGGGCCAGTTGCGCCACCGCTTTGCCCGCGACCCGTTCCGTGCCGACATAGGGCGTGTAGTTGGCGCGGTAGACGGCGTCGCGGGCGTCGTCGCGCCAAGTGAATTGATATTCCAGACTGGCGCGCACGCCCTTGATCGGCTGGAACGAAACATTGGGCGCGACCGCGATCAGGTTGGTCGCGGTCAGGAACAGGCCGTAGCTGAAATAGATATTGTTGCCGAAGGGGGCATAGGCATTGCGCAGCGTGCCTTTGTCATAGCCGCCCCCGCCGCTGCCATAATCGACATGGATACCGACACGCGGTGCGCTCTTGTCCGCGCCCAGCCGGACCGTCTGCGCGGCAAAGGCCTGCCAGGCGCGGATCGGGCGATCGGCAAACTGGCCATATTGGTGGACCAGCGTCCAGTCGAGCGCGACCGGGCCGACATCGCCCCACAGGCGCGCGCCGGCATAATGGCGCACGGCAGGTGATACGACGCCGCCCCATGTCCCCACCCGATTGCGCCGCCGCCAGTAGAAGGGATCGAAAAAGAGGGTCGATCCGCCCAGCCAATGGGTGGGCAATACGAAGCCCGCTGACACGCCGCTGAACCGGCGGTTCTTGTCGGGCACATCGTCGCCAAGGCCGCCATTGCCCAGGTCGGTGGTTTCAAAATCGAACAGGGTCGCGCGCATGGTCGGCGTGCGCGCCCAGACGCGCGCGCCGTTCAGCACGAAGCGAATGGTGTTATTGTCCCGCTGGGAGATGAGCAGGTTGGGACCGTCGGTAAATTCCTGTCGACCGTAGCGGACGCCCAGATCGACGGCACCGATGCTGCCCTTGGCCTCCGCAAAATATTGCTGGCGCACGAAATTGTTGCGGAGCGACCCGGACGGCGTGCCGACATTTTTTCCGGAAAGCTGACCATGGGCGATCTCGCCGTAGAAGCGCAGATGGTCGCCGATGTGGAGATCCGCGCCACCCACGAGGCGGAGGATGTCCTGCCGCTGTTCCGGCCCTTCGATCAGTTGCGGGTTGCTGGTGAGGTTCATGCGCAGCCGCGCCTCTCCGCTGAGCGTCAGATAGATGTCGCCATCGTCATCGAGGGGGAGATATTTCAGTCGGTCGAGCATATCGTCGCGCTTGGCGGGGTCGCGATAAGCGCTCCAGTCCTCCGCCCAGCGGGAGAGGTTGTAGCCCTTCACCGTCGCGCCATCGCCTTGCGCGGCGGCGGGATAGGTTTGCGGGGCGGCGGCCTGAGCAGCGGGGGTCTGGGCAGCGGGGGTCTGGGCAGCGGCGGGCATCGCACAGGCGAGCGTCAGCGCGCCGCAGAGCAGGCGGGTCGTAAACATGTGTGGACCGATCTGGTGAAGGGAGCGGCCGCGCGGCGGCGCGCCCCGCCCGATAAGGACGTCAGGCGGCGGTCAGCGCGGCCTGCGGCGAGGGGGCGGCGGCGACCGGGGCGGGCAGCCGCCCGTCGAGCGCGGCGTTCAGCTTCTCGCGGTCCAATCCGCCTTCCCAGCGGGCGACGACGATGGTGGCCACGGCGTTGCCGATGAAGTTGGTGAGGCTGCGGCACTCGCTCATGAAGCGATCGACGCCCAGGATCAGCGCCATGCCCGCGAGCGGCACGGTCGGCACGATCGAGAGCGTGGCGGCCAGCGTGATGAAGCCTGCGCCGGTGACCCCCGCCGCGCCTTTGGACGAGAGCATGGCGACGCCCAGCAACAGCAGTTCCTGTCCCAATGTCAGTTCCACACCGGTCGCCTGCGCAATGAACAGCGCGGCCAGCGTCATGTATATGTTCGTGCCGTCCAGGTTGAAGCTGTAGCCAGTCGGCACGACCAGCCCGACGATCGACTTTTCGCAGCCCGCCCGCTCCATCTTTTCGATGAGGTTGGGCAGCGCGGCTTCGGACGAGGATGTGCCCAGCACCAGCAGCAGTTCGGCTTTCAAGTAACGCAGCAGCTTGAAGATGGAAAAGCCGGTCAGGCGGGCGACCGTGCCCAGCACGACGACGACGAACAGCAGCGAGGTAAGGTAGAAGGTGGCGACCAGCGCGCCCAGATTGGCGAGGCTGCCGACGCCATATTTGCCGATGGTGAAGGCGATCGCCCCGAAAGCGCCGATGGGGGCGGCGCGCATCAGGATCGACACCAGTTTGAAGACGATGAGGCTGAGCCGTTCCAGGAAGCGTATGACCGGCGCGGCGGGTTCGCCGACCATGCTGATGGCGATGCCGAACAGGATGGCGACCAGCAGGATTTGCAGGATGTTGCCGTCGGTAAAGGCGCTGACCAGCGTGGAGGGGATGACGCCCAACAGAAAGCCGGTGAGCGTGGATTCGTGCGCCTTGGCCGCGTAATCGGCGACCGCGCCGCCATCGAGCGTGGCGGGGTCGATATTCATGCCCGCGCCCGGCTGCACGACATTGGCGACGATCAGGCCGACAATCAGCGCCAGCGTGGAGAAGGTCAGGAAATAGGCGAAGGCCTTGGCCGCGACGCGACCGACGGACCCCAGTTCCTTCATGCCCGCGATGCCGGTGACGATGGTAAGGAAGATGACCGGGGCGATGATCATCTTGACCAGCTTGATGAAACCGTCGCCCAGCGGCTTCATCGCTTCGCCATAAACGGGCCAGAAATGACCGAGCAGCGCGCCAAACAGGATCGCGACCAGCACCTGCACATAGAGTTGCGAGGCAACGCCCTTGCGTCGGGGTGGCGGCGCGGATGCCGGAAAGGTCTGGTTGATCATAGCGGTTGCTCCATCTCCATAGCCGCCGCTGGCTCAGTCTTTGCGGCCTTATGATGGTGCGGCGGATTTGTATCGGTGGCAAATAGGGGGAGGAAATCAGTCAACATACTGATAATGATCATAAATATTTGATGGGCAGGACAATATTAGGTCTGTCGATATGTGGATTACCACATCGCATCGGTGCGTTTTGTGTGATAATCCACACAGATGATCCGCTTTCCATCCCTGCCCGTTTGGGTCCGGCGCCTGATCCCGCTGCTGCTCGCGATCATGGTGATCGGCGGGGCGGCGGCGTTGTTTGGCGATCGCTATCATGCCGCGCTGCGGGCGCAGGCGATCGCGACGGAGCGGAACGAGACGACACAGCAGACCCGCGCGGTGCTGCGCCTGCTGGAATCGGAATTGCAGAAGTTTCGCCTGCTGCCCGTGGTGTTGGGCGAATATCCCGACCTGCGCGCCGCGCTGCGATCGGGCCGGGTGGACATGACGCTGAACGACAAGCTGGCGGTGTTGAAGGCCAAGACCGGGGCGGGCGCGATCTTTGCACTGGATCGGCATGGACGGACGATCGCGGCGTCCAACGCGCGCCTGCCCAGCAGTTTCGTCGGGCAGGATTATAGTTTTCGGCCCTATTATAGCGTCGGCTGGCGCAGGGGCGGGGGCGAATATTTCGCGCTGGGCACGGTCAGCCATCGTCCGGGCCTCTATCTGTCCCGCCGGATCGAGAGCAGCGACGGGCCGATCGGCGTGATCGTGGTGAAGGTCGAGTTCGCGGCGATCGAACGGACATGGCAGGACCGGCGCGCGCTCAGCTTCGTGGCCGACGGCAATGGCGTGCTGTTGCTGAGCAGCGATCCAGCGCTGCGGTTTCGGGCGTTGCGGGCGATCGATCCGGCACGCAAGGCGCAGATCAAGCAGGCGCTGCAATTTGGCGGTGCGCCGTTGACGCCGCTGGGCATCGCGATCGGGACCGATGGCCTGACGCGGATGCCGGACGGATCGCAGGCGATGACGGCGACGCTGGCCGTCCCGGTGCCGGGATGGCGGCTCTATCATATAGAGCCGCTGGATGGTGCGTTGCAGGGCGCGCGGCAACGGGCGGAGATTGCCGCCATACTGTTTGCGATCCTGCTGGCGTTGCTGCTGGCGGTGGCGGCCTGGGCGATCGTGCGGCGCGCGCGGGCGATGGAGGCACGTTCGGTGCTGGAGCGGGAAGTTGCGCTGCGGACACGGGATCTGGCGCGGGAAATGGATGCGCGGGTGAGCGCCGACCAGCGATACCGCCAGGCGCGCGAGGAGCTGGCCCATGCCAATCGGCTGGGCACGCTGGGCACGATTTCGGCTGGCGTCGCGCATGAGATCAACCAGCCGGTGGCGACGATCCGCACCTTTGCCGAAAATGCGTCCGCTTTTCTGGCCCGGGCGCAGCCCGAACAGGTCGCCACCAACCTGCGCGAGATCGTGGCGATGACCGACCGGATCGGCAGCATCACCGCGCAGCTGCGGCGCTATGCGCGACGCGGCGTTGGCGAAATCGGCCCGGTATCGCTGGGGCTGGCCATCGATGGCGTGCGCCTGCTGGTGGGCGACCGGTTCCGAAGCGCGGGCGTGCGCATCGACCTGCCGAGGCCCGACCCCGCCCTGATGGTGCGGGCGGGGCGCGTGCGGCTGGAACAGGTGCTGGTCAATCTGCTGACCAATGCGCTGGAAGCGGTGCAGGGCCAGCCCGATCCATGGGTCATGGTCACGCTGGCGCAGGCGGATGGCCGGGTGATGCTGGACATTCGTGACAGCGGGACCGGGATCGATGCCGCCGTCGCGGATCAACTATTCATGCCCTTCGCCACGACGAAGGCTGGCGGGCTGGGGCTGGGCCTGCATATCGCGCGCGACATCATGGTCGAATTTGGCGGGTCGCTCGACCATGTGGCGGGCGACGACCACACCCTGTTCCGCATGACATTGGATGCCCTATGAGCGAATTGCCGATCCTGCTGGTCGATGACGACGAAGCGCTGCGCCATGCGCTGGTTCAGTCCTTTCAACTGGCCGACATGGCGGTGGAAGCCTTTGCCGATGGGGCGTCGGCGCTGGCGCGGCTGGACGCGGGGTTCGGCGGCGCGATCGTGTCGGACATTCGCATGCCGCGCATGGACGGCAACGAGCTGTTCAGGCGGGTCGCGGCGATCGATCATGAAATTCCTGTCATCCTGATGACGGGTCATGGCGACGTGCCAATGGCGGTTGCGGCGTTGAAGGCCGGGGTGTTCGATTTCATCGCCAAGCCCTTCGCCACCGATCATCTAGTCGCATCGGCACGGCGCGCGCTGGAGATGCGACGGCTAGTGCTCGACAATCGCCGGTTGCGCGCGGCGGCGGATGAAAGCGCGGGCGGCGAGCCATTGATCGGCGAGACGCCGGTGATGGTGCGGCTGCGCGAGAATATGCGACAGGTCGCCGATGCCGACGTCGACATATTGATCGAGGGGGAGACCGGCACGGGGAAGGAACTGGTTGCGACGCTGCTCCACCGCTGGAGCCGCAGGCGCGGGCGTCCGTTCGTCGCGATCAACTGCGCGGCGTTGCCCGATGCGATCGCGGAGGTGGACCTGTTCGGTCAGGAAAGCGGGCGGACGCCGCATGCGCGCACGACCCAGTCGGGCCGCATCGCGCGCGCGAACAAGGGGTCGCTGTTCCTGGACGAGATCGAGAGCAGCCCGACATGGTTGCAGGGCGCGCTGCTGCGCGTGCTGGAGGAACGGGAAATCCTGCCCGTGGGGGCGGAGCAGCCGCAGGCGGTGGACTTGCGCGTGATCGCGGCGACCAAACCGGGGATCGAAGCGAGCGTCACCGAAGGCCGCTTTCGCGCCGACCTGCTCTATCGGCTGGACATGGTAAGGCTGCGCATCCCGCCATTGCGTGAGCGGCGGGCCGACGTGCCGTTGCTGTTCGGCTATCTGCTGCATCATGCGGCCGAGCAGATGAAGCGCGACGTGCCGCGTATCGGGCCGGACATTCAGGCCTATCTGGCCGATCATGACTGGCCCGGCAATGTGCGCGAACTGACCAATTTCGCCAAGCGGACGGTGCTGGGCATGCAGGCGGACGGTGCTGGTGACGGGCGCTTTCTCTCGCTCGCCCATCAGGTCGAACGGTTCGAAGCAGGGGTCATCCGCCAAGTGCTGGAGCGCGTCCAGGGCGACGCCCGATCCGCCATGGCTGAGTTGCAGCTGCCGCGAAAAACCTTTTACGACAAACTCAATCGCCATGGCATCGAGATCGACGGTTATCGACCATGAAGCGGTCAAGTCGGCCGTCGTTACAGTAGATCATTGGGCGGAAGCCACCGGAGGTTCATCAATAAAAATGATGGATTTCAATTTGATCAATTAATTTATCAAACGACGCGTGGCGATCTAAGGCGAATTGGTAAGGCCACAAGGGTCACCTCAGGAGAGGAATTTATGCTTCATCGTCTTGCCACCATCATATTGTCGTCCACCATGTTCACGGCGCCCGCCATGGCGCAGGCGGTTAGCGACAATGCCGATGCCGGTCCGGGTGCAACGGAAATCGTGGTCACCGCTCAGCGCCGCGCGGAAAGCCTGCAACGCGTGCCGGTCAGCGTCACTGCCGTATCGCAGGAAACGATCCGCTCGCAAAACCTCAACGATCTCACGCAAGTTTCGCGCGCCGCCCCTTCGCTGCAAGTGGGCACCGACAACTCCTTCGCCGTCCGCGGCGTCGGCACGCTGGCGTTCGCCGGTACGATCGACAGCAGCGTTGCGCTCGCCATTGACGAGGTCAATCTGGGCCGCCCGCTGCTCAACAGCCCGATGCTCAACGACATCGCACGCGTCGAAGTTTTGAACGGCCCGCAAGGCCTGTTGTTCGGCAAGAATGCGTCGGCCGGTTTGCTCAGCATCGTCACGACCCGCCCCAAGCTCGGCGAATATTCCAGTTCGACCAACATCGAAGCGGCCATGCGCTCGACGCCCGGGTCGGACGGCAATGCACCCGGCATCATTGTGCGCGAGACGCTGAACATCCCCGTGTCGGCCAATTCGGCGCTGCGCTTGAGCGGGCTGTATGCCTATCAGGAGCCGGGCACGACCTATGTCGGCAAGCCCGATCCGGGCACGCGCCACGACCTCAATGCCCGCAGCTACTCGCTCAAGGCCAAATATCTGGCCGAACTGTCGGACAAGCTGACCCTCTATGTGATCGGCGATTACAACGAAAATCACGGCATCGCCGGTATTTTCGACAATAGCTATCGCCAGCTCGATCCCACCAGCCTGAACACCGCGCCGCTGGCCGCCGACGGGATTACCGCTGGTCGCGAAAATCTGAAGTTCGGCGGTGACGCCGACCAGTTTCGCGACATCAAGACGGGCGGTGCGCAGGGCCAGTTGAACTATCTGCTCGATTCGGGCGTGGAGATCAGCAACATCTTCGCCTGGCGCTTTTACACGCAGGATCAGGCGGTCGATGGCGATTATACCTCCTCCAACGGTCTGAACATCAATGCGACCCAGGGGCGGTATGACCAGTTTTCGAACGAGTTCCGCGTTGCCCTGCCTGCCGGGAACCGCCTGAGCGGCCAGGCTGGCCTCTACTGGTTCAAGTCCAAGCTCGACACCGCGCGCCAGCTGGGCGGCAACAGCTATCTGTCGGAAGCGGCCGCGGCAGCGTCGCCCTTCTGCGTCGGGCCGAACGCCGCCGCATCCTGCACCCGTATCAACGTGTCGCAGATCGGCAGCGACCGCGATTACATACTCGATACCGAGAGCTACGCCGCCTTCGGACAGCTGACCTATGACGTCACCGACGCGTTCAAGCTGATCGCGGGTGGCCGCGTGACGCATGACAAGATCGAAATGGACCTGTCGCAAAACCAGCTCAACTATTTCCAGACGCTAAGCGGCCCGCGCGGCACCTACACGGCGGATTACAAGAACACCGATTTCAGCTGGAAGCTGGGCGCGCAATATCAGGCGACGCGCGACGTCATGTTCTATGGATTCTACGGTCGTGGTTATAAGGGGCCGGGCTTCAACGACAGCTTCCCCACCGCGACCGCCGACGTCGTCGTTCGGGAAGAAACGTCCAAGACCGGCGAAATCGGCATCAAGTCGAGTTTCTTCGATCGCCGTCTGACGCTCAACCTTTCGGCCTTCCATACCAAGTTCAACAATTTCCAAGTGCAGTCGTTCGAACCCACTCTGGCGACCTTCATCGTTCAGAACGCAGCGAAGGTCACGTCGAAGGGGATCGAGGCGCAGGTCATCGCTGCGCCGGTCACCGGCCTAACGATCAACGGTTCGGCATCGCTGCTGTCCTCGAAGTTCGACAGTTTTGCAGGCGCACAATGCTATCCGACGCAAACGACGAAGGGCTGTTCCGCAACGGTCAGCACTTTCGATGCATCGGGCATGACGCTGCCGGCTGCGCCGAAATTCACCTCCACTTTGCAGGTGCAATATGAGGTCCAGACCGACGGCGACGTCAAACCCTTCATCCAGGGCAATTGGTATCATCGTTCGTCGATCAACTATGTCGTCAATCAGGCGCCGGGCGCGGGCATCGGCGCGATCGACATCTTCGGCGCGAGCCTGGGCGCGAAGATCGGCGATGGCATGCGCGTGTCGATCTTCTGCAAGAACTGCACGAACAAGATCAACCCGAGCGCAATCGGCATCGATTCGGGCGACACCAATGCGCGTAGCCCGCGCGGCGCCGCGACGCCCAAGCTGTCCTATACCCAGCAATGGGGGCTGGATTCGGTGCGGACGATTGGCCTGAACTTCGGCTTCGATTTCTAAGCCAGCGTCCGGAGTTTAGCCCATGTCGGACGCACCGTCTTCGTTCCCCATCGACCGGCGGCACCTTCTTGCCGCCGGCGCCGCGGCGGGGCTGGTCCATGCGCCCGCCGCCGCTGCGGCTCGGGTGACGAGGGTCCGTTTTCCGTCCGGCTTCCTGTGGGGTGCGGCCACGGCCGGGCATCAGGTCGAAGGCAACAATACGTCCAGCGACACATGGGTGATAGAACATATATCGCCCACGTCCTTCGCGCAGCCGTCCGGCGATGCGTGCGACAGCCTGCATCGCTGGCCGATGGACATGGACATTGTCCGCGACCTGCATCTCAACACCTATCGCTTCTCGATCGAATGGGCGCGGATCGAGCCAGAGCCGGGCCAGTTTTCGCTGGCGATGCTCGACCATTATAAAGCGATGATCGACGGCTGCCGCCAGCGAGGCCTGCATCCGGTCGTCACCTTCAACCATTTCACCTGCCCGCGCTGGTTCGCGATGCAGGGCGGGTGGACGAACCCGCAGGCTCCAGCGCTGTTCGCGCGCTATTGCGACAAGGCGGCACGGCATTTGGCCCCGGGCATTCACAGCGTCGTGACGCTCAATGAGCCGAACCTGATGGCACTGTTGCGCTACAAGCTGCCGCCCCAGGCCTTTGCCCGCAACGACGCCATCATGGCGGCGGCGGCGCGCGCCACCGGATCGGATCGGTTCGTCGCCCAGTTCATCGAGACATCGGCCCAGACCGACGCGATGCTGCCCATCATGATCGCGGCGCACCGCGAAGCGCGCAAGGCGATCAAGGCCGTGCGTGGCGACCTGCCGGTCGGGTTCAGCCTGGCGATGGAGGATGACCAGCCCTTCGGCGCGGACAGCCGGATCGCGGACAAGCGGGCTAAATGCTATGACGCATGGCTGCACGAAGCGCGCTCCAACGATTTTATCGGTGTCCAGAATTATGAACGCGCGCGCATCGACAATAAGGGGCAGATGAAACCGCCTGCGGGCGCGCCCTTAAGCACGCGCGGGGCCGAAATCTACCCGGCTTCGCTCGCGGGTGCAGTGCGCTATGCCTGGCAAACGGCAGGCGTCCCGATCCTGGTCACCGAACATGGCATCGGCACATCGGACGATACGCAACGGGCCGCCATGATCCCCGAAGCCCTGCGGCACCTGAAAGCCGCGATGGACGATGGCATCACGGTGCTTGGCTATATCCACTGGTCCTTACTCGACAATTTCGAGTGGATATTCGGATATGAACCTAAATTCGGCCTCGTCGCCGTCGATCGTTCGACATTCCGGCGGTCGCCCAAAGCGTCGGCATCGATATTGGCCAAGATCGCCCGCGCGAACGGGCTTTAAACAGACTGCTTGGGATGAAGCGTGCATCGCGGGCGCGCGAGATCGCCACGCCCTATAGGATTGGCGCGTCACCCCGCGAAAATATGACCACCGTCATTGTCTCAAGATGGCGGCCAAGTCGGCCTGTCGAAACGGCTTGACGAGGCGGGGCAGTTCCGGCGCGATGCCATCGACATCGGCATAGCCCGAAACGATGAGCGGGCGCAGGTCAGGGAGTCGGCGCAACGCCTCCCGGGCCAATTCGGTGCCGTCCTTTCCGGACATGAGATGGTCGGTCACCAGAAGGTCCGGCTTCAACCCTTCATTCAGCAGCAACAGCGCCTCCTCTGCGGATCGCGCTTCGACCACTTCATACCCAAGGTCGATCAACATGTCGGCGGTGCTTGCCCGAACCACATCCTCGTCATCGACCAGCAGCACCCGTCCAGCGCCGGTGGAGGAGATGATGTCGCCAGCCCGTTCGATACGCGCGACATCGTCCTGTGTCGTTGGGAGCCAAAGTACCACAGTCGTGCCCAGGCCCGGCCGACTGTCGATCGTCAACGCGCCGCCAAGCTGCGCCGCCAGACCATGCACCATCGACAGGCCAAGGCCGGTCCCCTTTCCGATGCCCTTGGTGGAAAAGAAGGGTTCGATCGCCCGCGTAAGGGTCTCCGCATCCATCCCGGTTCCGGTGTCCGACACGGATAGGCAAATATACTGGCCGGGCGAAAGACCAATTCTATGTCCCTTGGCGACGTCCTGGACATGGGCGGTGATGCTGAGGCGACCGCCAGTCGGCATCGCATCGCGTGCGTTTACGCTTAGATTCAACAAGGCCATTTCGAGCTGGTTCTGATCCGCCAGGGCGGCTGGCAGATTATTCCCCACATCGACGACCAGCTTGGTCTGCGGGCCTGATGTGCTGCCGATCAGTTCGGCCATGCCCGACACCAGTCCGGCGATGTCGATCGGCCGTGTTTGCAGTGGTTGGCGACGCGCAAACGCCAGCAGCCTTTGCACCAATGTGGTCGCGCGTTCGGCGGATTGCAGAGCGCCTGCGATCAGGCGCTGCTCGCGCTCGTTTCCGACGCCCTTGCGCTGCAGCATGTCCAGGCTGCCGACGATCGGCGTCAGCAGATTGTTGAAATCATGCGCCACGCCGCCGGTCAGGCTGCCCATGGCCTCCATCTTCTGGCTCTGGCGCAAGGCTTCCTGCGCGCTCGCCAATTCCTGCTCGGCGCGCAAGCGATCAGAAATGTCGGTCGCCAAGTGAAAGGCGCCGACGACATGGCCCGCTTCATTCCTGAGCGGCGTATAATAGATTTCCCAAAAGGGTTGCCCATATTCCGGACGCCCGAACGTCTCGACCACCGTAAAGGCTTCACCTGCAAGCGCGCGCTTCATCTGCTGCCGCATCGCGGCGCTTTGTTCGGGGACGAACAGATCGGGGAATATATCACCCAACCGGGTGTCAAACCCGTTCACCCGGCGAAATTCATCATTATGCGCCTTGTTGAAAGCGATCAGTCTATAATCCTGGTCGAAAGCGCAGATCGGAAATGTGCTTGCCTCGATGATGTCGTGATAGAGCCGAATTTCCGCGGTGCGTTCAACAACCTGCCGCTCCAGTGTTTCATTGAGTTGCCGTAGCTTGTCCTCGACCGCCTTGCGTGCGCTGATATCATTAAAGAGTATCGCGACGCGATTTTGTCCCGGCGCGCCGGTCGGAAATGCGTGAACGTCGAACCAACGCCCCATGGCTTGCGACCCGTTTTCGAAGCGGACGGCTTCGCCGCTGGCGGCCACTTTGCCGTAAAGTTCGAACCAATGCTGCTCCAGGTCGGGCACCAGAATACTGGCCCAACGTCCTACGGCGTTGACCAGGCCTGTCTGTCGTTCGAAGGCAGGATTGCTCTCTACGAACCGGTAATCGACCGGACGATCCTGGTCGAACTTCATTTCTACGACGCAGAAGCCCACGTCCACCGCTTCGAACAGGGTACGGTATCGCGCTTCGCTTTCCCGTAGTCGCGCCTCCGCACCGACGCGCTGCACATGCGACCAGCAGCGATCGACCCCGGCCTCGACAAGGGCGACCTCCTCATCGCGCCATGCGCGCGCGCGATCCTGGTGGACAGCCATCATCGCGACGAGCCGTCCGTCCTTGACGAGGGGGCAGCAGATGATGGCCTCAATCCCGATCGATCGGAACATGTCTCGCCCATCGGCCGGCGCCATTTCCCGCGCGACATCGGATATGACCAATGTCCGGCCGCTACGCATGTCCGCGGCCGCGCGCGACCCGAACAGATCGAGGCTGTATGTGCCCGCTGAACTCAATGTGCCGGGCGCGACGAAATCGTCACGGATGAAAAATCGGTCGTTGTCCGCATCCACATCGGCATAGGCGCAGCGTGACGCCTGCAGGGTGGTCGCGAGCAGTCTGGCCGCTGCGAGCATGGCGTCGGGCGCATCGGTCGCTGCCCGCAGCGCTTCGTCCAGTTCGCCCAAAAACCGCAATCTGGCTTCGCTGGCACGCAGCGCTTCCTCCGCCCGCTTGCGTTCGGTAATGTCGATCGCGGTGCCGATCATGCGGACGCACATGTCACTTTGGTCAAAAACGCCGCGGCCTTTGGCGGCGACCCAGCGGACCGTTCCGTCCTTGTTGCCGACCGTGCGATATTCGACATCGTAAAGCGCGCGCTGTTTGGGATCGCACGCGGCGTGATAAGCGGTTACGGTCTTGTCCCGATCATCGGGATGAATGCCTTCATAATAATCCTGCAGTGAAACCGGCGCATCGCCAGCGATGCCGAACATGGCTTTGACGATGGGCGGCCAGATCATGATGTCATGGATCACGTCCACGTCCCAAAACCCGACCTCTGCGGCGTCCGTGGCCAGGCGCAGGCGTTCTTCGCTGATCGCCAGCGCCTGGCGGCTCTGCTGTCGTTCCGTCAGGTCGAGCATCGCGCCGATCATGCGTGTCGCCCGGTCGTCCTTGTCCCGGATGATATGACCGCGATCCAGAACGGACGCATAGCTGCCGTCACCGCGCAAAAAGCGATATTCGTCCTGCCAACTGCGCGCATCGCCATCGATCGCGGCGTGGATGCTGCGATCGATCCGGTCCCGATCATCGGCATGGATATGGGCCAGCCACCAGTCGCCGGTCGTCCCGATGTCGCCGGGCGCAAAGCCGTAGCTTTCCTGAAGCGCGCCGTTCCAGATGACATTATTGGTCGCAAAGTCCCAGTCCCAGACCGCATCGTTCGTCGCACGGGCTGCGAGCGTATATCGTTCTTCGATCGCTTCGAGCGCGCGAACCGCGGCGCTGCGGTCGGCAACGACCTGCGCCAATTCCGCCGCGCGGCGGGCCTGCTCGGCCAGCGCCTTGCGCAGTTCGAGTTGCGTCATCACCTGTCGCGCTAGGACTTCAAGCAGGTGGCGCTGTTGCTGAGTGATGCCTTGCGGACGGGCCTTCCGGTCCAGAACGCACAGGGTGCCGATCGGCAGACCGTCCGCGTTTTTCAACAGGGCGCCCGCGTAGAAGCGCAAACCGCCATCGACTGTGACAAGCGGATTGCAGGCAAACCGGTCGTCCTGGGTCATGTCCGGAACGACAAGAAACGCGTTCTGCAATATTGCGTGGGCGCAGACCGACACATCAAGCGGCAAGGAGCGGGTTCCGATGCCCACTTCGGCCTTGAACCATTGACGATCATGCGACACCAGATTGACCACGGCGATGGGAGCAGCGAAGGCCTCCGCGGCAAGCTGCGCTATCTCGTCGAAATCCGGTTCGACCGGCGTGTCGAGAATGGCATAGCTTTCCAGCGCCGCCACACGCTCCGCTTCCGACCAGCCTGGATATCCAGCTGGATCAAGGCCTTCGGGCGCTGCGCTATCACTGTTGATCGTCATGGGTTTCCGCTAGCATTTCTCCGGCTGTCAAACACCCGTATTCTGCCGATATCAGCTTGATTTGCATCAAGAAGGCCGATGCCCCAGACGGCGTGATCTTCTTGCTCTTACAAAGCCGGGCGCCGTCATGCATGGTTGCGTGACCTCTAACGTAGCATTGCACCACCAATGGCGGCTGCTTTGATGGCAGAGGCATAACGCTGTAGGCACTGGCTATCCGCACTGCGGCTCGCCGAAGCGGGGGCGGTTATCAGGCCGATGCGGCGTCGTTGATCGAAGCCGGACAGGTTCGGCATGGCAACTCCCGGCTGCGCGAAGCAACGCGGCATGACGGTTATGCCAAGGCCCGCGCGCACCAGCGCTACGGACCGGTCGTCATTGGTCGTGCGCGCGGCAAAGAAGGGCCGGATGCCCCGCTGCGTGAAGAAGCGGCTGACATCGGACAGGGCTTCGCAATTTCTGCGCACGATCATTTGCGCATCCCGGACGTCTTCGGCTTCTACTATTTCGTGATGCGCCAGCGGGTGTTTGTCCGGCAATGCCAGAGCATAGCCTTCCTCGAACAGCATGTCCTGTTCGCGCGCATCGCTTCCTAAAACACCAATCACGACATCGACACGGCCGCGCTCCAACCGGGGCAGCAGGTCGCGCATACGGCCTTCCACGACTTCGAGCCGCTCGCCGTCCACGCTGCACGCCTGTTGGGTCGCCGCCTCCATCCAGGGTGATGGCAACGTGGAGACGATGCCGATGCGGATCAGCTTCACCTTCTGATCGACCGCCATCGCCTGCATGGCTTTGGCAAACTCCGCCTCGATCCGCCGGGCATGGGGCGCAAAGGTCGCGCCGAAGCTGGTCAGTTCTACGCGGCGATTGGTCCGGTGGAACAGCATATGGCCGACGATCGTCTCCAGCTTCGATATGCCGACCGATAGCGTGGGCTGCGACACACGGCATTGCTGGGCCGCCCGCGAGAAATTTCCCAGGTCCATGACGGCCAGGAAATATTGCACCAGATAGCGCTCGATCATAGATACCATCTATTATATGATTTAGGTCGGGTCAATTTTTCAAGCCCGCCTCGAACTGCTATCATGCCATGATTAAGATAGAATGGGAGAGGCCAGTGACGCCCGATTTCGATTTCGCGCTCGGTGAAAATGCCGACATGATCCGCGACACGACGGCGCGCTTCGCCGCCGACCGGATCGCGCCGCTCGCCGTCAAGATCGATGCGGAGGACTGGTTCCCGCGTGATGAACTTTGGACCGAAATGGGCGCGCTTGGCCTGCACGGGATCACGGTAGAGGAGGAATGGGGCGGTCTTGGCCTTGGCTATCTGGAACATGTGCTGGCGTGCGAGGAAGTCAGCCGCGCATCGGCCTCGATCGGCCTCAGCTATGGCGCGCATTCCAATCTCTGCGTCAATCAGATCCGCCGTTGGGGCAATGACGAGCAGAAGGCCAAATATCTGCCGAAGCTGATTTCGGGCGAACATGTCGGGTCGCTCGCCATGTCGGAGGCGGGGGCCGGTTCCGATGTCATGTCGATGAAGCTGAGGGCACTGGAAACCGACGGCGGCTATGTCTTGGACGGCACGAAATTCTGGATCACCAATGCGGCCTATGCGGACACGCTGGTCGTCTATGCCAGGACCGGCGAAGGTAGCAGGGGCGTCACCGCCTTTCTGATCGAAAAGGGGATGCCCGGCTTTTCCATCGGGCAGAAGATCGACAAGGTTGGGATGCGCGGATCGCCGACGGCCGAACTGGTGTTCGATGGCTGCGAAGTCCCGCGCGACAATATCATGGGGCCGTTGAACGGCGGCGCGAAAGTGCTGATGAGCGGTCTGGATTACGAACGCACCGTGCTGGCCGGTATCCAGCTCGGCATCATGCAGGCCTGCCTCGACACCGTCATCCCCTATGTCCGCGATCGCAAGCAATTTGGCCAACCGATCGGCAGCTTCCAGCTGATGCAGGCGAAGATCGCCGACATGTATGTCGCGCTCAACTCCGCCCGCGCCTATGTCTATGCGGTGGCGAAAAGCTGCGACGCAGGCAGGACCACGCGGTTCGACGCAGCCGGCGCGATCCTGCTGGCAAGCGAAAATGCGGTCCGCGTCGCGCTGGAGGCGGTGCAGGCGCTGGGCGGCGCGGGCTATACCAGGGACTGGCCGGTGGAGCGATTCATGCGTGACGCCAAGCTGCTCGACATCGGCGCTGGCACCAATGAAATCCGCCGCATGTTGATCGGCCGCGAACTGATCGGCGCTTCGCAATGAGCGGATCGGTCCTGGACACGGCGCTATCGCCGGACAGCGAAGCATTTCGCGCCAATGCCGCGCATAATCGCGCACTGGCCGATCGATTGCGCGCGGATGTGGCCGCAGCAGCGCTGGGCGGCGGGGCAGTGGCGCGCGAACGCCATGTCGGTCGCGGCAAGCTGTTGCCGCGCGACCGGGTCGAAAATCTGCTCGATATCGGCAGTCCGTTCCTGGAAATCGGGCAGCTGGCCGCCAACGGCCTCTATGGTGATGAAGTCGCGGGCGGCGGGATCGTCGCGGGTATCGGGCGCGTGGCAGGCCGCCAGGTGATGATCGCTGCCAATGACGCAACGGTAAAGGGTGGCACCTACTTCCCAATGACGGTGAAGAAGCATTTGCGGGCGCAGGAAATCGCGCTCGAAAATCATCTGCCCTGCATTTATCTGGTCGACAGCGGCGGCGCCAACCTGCCGCATCAGGCGGAGGTTTTCCCCGACCGCGACCATTTCGGCCGTATCTTCTATAACCAGGCGCAGATGTCGGCACGCGGCATCCCGCAGATCGCCTGCGTCATGGGCAGCTGCACGGCGGGCGGTGCCTATGTGCCTGCCATGTCGGATGAAACGGTCATCGTCCGCAACCAGGGTACGATCTTCCTGGCGGGTCCGCCCTTGGTGCAGGCTGCCACGGGCGAAGTCATCAGCGCGGAGGATTTGGGCGGCGGCGATCTGCATGGCCGCAAGTCGGGCGTGGTCGATCATGTCGCCGACAGTGACGATCATGCGCTCAGCATCGTGCGCGACATCGTCTCCACCCTTTCGCCGCAGGCCACGCCGCCGGTTAATCTCCAGGAGCCGATGCCTCCTAAATATGACCCGGCCGAACTCTACGGCATCATCCCTCAGGATGTCCGCGCGCCCTATGACGTGCGCGAAGTGATCGCCCGCATCGTCGACGGCAGCGCCTTTCATGAGTTCAAGGCGCTCTACGGCACGACCCTGGTCTGCGGTTTCGCCCATATCTGGGGGATGCCGGTCGCAATCCTCGCCAATAATGGCGTCCTGTTCAGCGAAAGCGCGGTCAAGGGCGCCCATTTCATCGAACTGGCCTGCCAGCGGCGCATTCCCCTGCTGTTCCTCCAGAATATCTCCGGATTCATGGTCGGGGGCAAATATGAAGCGGAAGGGATCGCCAAACATGGCGCCAAGCTCGTCACTGCGGTCGCCACGGCGCAGGTGCCCAAGATCACCGTGCTGATCGGCGGCAGCTTTGGCGCGGGCAATTATGGCATGTGCGGCCGTGCCTATCAGCCGCGCTTCCTTTTCAGCTGGCCCAACAGCCGGATTTCGGTGATGGGCGGAGAACAGGCCGCATCGGTGCTGTCGACCGTCCATCGCGACGCGAAAAGCTGGAGCGCAGAGCAGGCCGAAGCCTTCAAAGCACCCATACGCGAGAAATATGAGCAGGAGGGTAATCCCTGGTATGCCACGGCGCGGCTATGGGACGATGGTATCATCGACCCGGCCCAGACCCGCGACGTGCTCGGCCTCGCCTTCGCGGCTGCCCTTAACGCTCCCATTCCCGAACGCCCGTCGTTCGGGCTGTTCCGGATGTGACGCGCATGATCCAGGCCCTTCTCATCGCCAATCGCGGCGAAATCGCCTGCCGCGTCATCCGGACCGCGCGTCGTCTGGGCATCCGCACCATCGCGGTCTATTCCGATGCGGATGCGCATGCGCTGCATGTCGCGCTCGCTGATGAGGCCGTGCATATCGGCGCTGCGCCGGTGCGCGAAAGCTATTTGCTGGGTGACCGGATTATCGCTGCGGCGCAGGAAACCGGGGCGGAGGCGATCCATCCGGGCTATGGCTTCCTGTCGGAAAATGCCGACTTCGCGCAGGCGGTCCTTAACGCTGGCATCATCTGGGTCGGCCCCGATCCCGCCAGCATCACCGCCATGGGCCTGAAGGACGCGGCCAAGGCGCTGATGGCCGATGCAGGCGTGCCGGTCACGCCGGGCTATATGGGCGAAAATCAGGACGCGGATCATCTGGCGCAGCAGGCGGCGGCGATCGGCTATCCCGTCCTGATCAAGGCGGTGGCCGGTGGCGGTGGCAAGGGGATGCGACTGGTCGATCAGCCATCCGATTTCGCCGACGCGCTGCTTTCCTGCCAGCGTGAGGCGTCGTCGTCGTTCGGCAATGCCCATGTGCTGATCGAAAAATATATTCAGCGCCCCCGCCATATCGAAGTGCAGATATTCGGCGACCGCCACGCTAATATCGTCCATCTGTTCGAACGCGACTGTTCGCTCCAGCGCCGCCATCAAAAAGTGATCGAAGAAGCGCCCGCACCCGGCATGGATGCGCAAACGCGCGAGGCATTGTGCGCCGCCGCCGTCCGCGCCGCCAAGGCGGTCGACTATGTCGGCGCAGGCACGATCGAGTTCATCGCTGACGCATCGGAAGGGCTGCGCGCCGATCGCATTTGGTTCATGGAAATGAACACGCGGCTCCAGGTCGAACATCCGGTGACCGAAGCGATCACCGGCCAGGATCTGGTCGAATGGCAGCTACGCGTGGCATCGGGCGAGCCGCTTCCCTGCAAACAGGACGAACTCGCCATCTCCGGCTGGGCGATGGAAGCGCGCCTCTATGCCGAAGATCCTGCCAAGGGCTTTCTGCCGTCGATCGGACGGCTCGACGCCTTCGATCTGGGCGACAGCGTGCGCGTGGATACCGGCGTTGCTGAGGGCGCGACCATCTCGCCCTATTATGATCCGATGATCGCAAAGCTGATCGCCCATGGCGACACGCGCGACGCGGCGCGCATCGCGCTGGCCGCGGCGCTGGACCGGTCGGTGGTCTGGCCGTTGCGCACCAATGCCGGTTTCCTAGTCAAGGCGCTGGCCCATCCCGATTTCGCGGCGGGTGACGTCGATACTGGTCTGATCGCGCGAGCAGGGGAGGCGCTGATGCCTGCCACCTTGCCAAGCGAAGCCGCATTGACCCGCGCCAGCGCCAGTATCAGTGGTACGGGCGCGCTGGCGGGCTTTCGTCTCAACGGCGCACGAAGGCGCACCGGTCACGTCCTGGTTGATGGTCAACCCGTCGATGTCATGGTCGGCAAGGGCGGCAGGACGCTGGCCGAACCACCCCAGGCGCAGCGCCTGGTCACGGAACATGGCCGTAGCTGGCAGGTGACGGCCTGGCGTGCGGCACCGGCCGGGGCTGCTGCGGCGGGCGACGGCGCGATCCTGGCGCCCATGCCCGGCCGCATCATCGCGGTGGCAGTGACAAAGGGCGACAAGGTGACAAAGGGCCAGAAACTCGTCACCCTGGAAGCCATGAAGATGGAACATGGGCTGACCGCCCCCTTCGATGGCATGGTGGAAGACATGCCGCACGCGCAGGGCGCTCAGGTGCAAGAGGGGACGTTGCTGGTCCGGATCGTGGCGGAGGAAGAGGCATGAGCGGGCGCTATTATGACGAATGGCAGGTCGGCGACCGCGTCACGCACCCGATCCGCCGAACCGTCACCGAGACGGACAATCTTCTCTTCTCTTGCATGACCCATAATCCGCAGCCCCTGCATATCGACCGGCAAGCGGCGGAGGCCAGCGAGTTCGGCCAGATCCTCGTCAACGGCACCTTCACCTTTTCGTTGATGATCGGCCTGTCGGTCGGGGAAACGACCTTGGGCACGCTGGTCGCCAATCTGGGCTATGACAAGCTGGTCATGCCCAAGCCGGTCTTCATCGGCGACACGATGCATGCGACCAGCGAAGTGATGGAACTGCGCGAGAGCCGATCGCGCCCGACCGCCGGTCTCGTCACGTTCCGCCATGAACTCATCAACCAGCGGGATGAGATCGTCTGCCAATGCCTGCGCACCGCGCTGCTGCAGCGCAAGCCGATATGAGGCTGCGCTCGCTGCTGTTCGTGCCGGGCGATCGGCCAGAGCGCTTTGCCAAGGCGGCGGCGAGCGGGGCCGACGCGATGATCCTGGACCTTGAGGATTCGGTTTCTCACGGCAGCAGGGGGAAGGCGCGCGATGCCGTCGCAGACTATCTCGCTATCCCCGCGGCCACCAAGCGCTTCGTTCGGATCAATCCGGTCGATGGCGGTTGGCTTGATGATGATTTCGCGGCGGCAAGGGGCGCCGACGGCATCATGCTGCCCAAGGCGGAGGGTGCGCAGACCATTCGCCTGATCCTGTCGCGTCTGTCCGGGGCGATGAAGATCCTGCCCATAGCCACCGAAACGCCGCAGTCGATTTTCGGCCTGGGCAGCTATGGCGAGATTGCGGACCATCTGTGCGGCCTCACCTGGGGCGCAGAAGATCTGCCTGCCGCGATTGGCGCTGCCGGTAGCCGCCATGCCGATGGCAGCTATACCAACCCCTATGCAATGGTGCGCAGCCTGGCCTTGTTCGGCGCCCATGCCGCTGGCGTCGCAGCGATCGAAACCGTCTATCCCGCGATCAAGGACGAACAGGGGCTGGCAGCCTATGCAGCCCGCGGCGCTTTCGACGGGTTCACTGGTATGATGGCGCTTCATCCGCTACAGGTGCCGATCATCAACCACGCTTTCACGCCGACGGCGGAACAGATCGATCATGCGCGCCGGGTGATCGATGCTTTCTCCCAGATGCCGGAGGCAGGCGTGCTGATGCTCGACGGCAGGATGATCGACGCCCCGCACCTTGCGCAGGCCAGGAAGATCATGGCGCGCGCCGGGTTGACGCCGTAGTCGCAGGTCCAACGCGTCAATTCTTCACGTCTCATTCAGACGCTCTTTACAAATTTTACCAATCGGTACAGAAAGCGGTTGACGCCAGCCGCCTCCTGATTATATACCGATAAGTATGAAATCCAGTCGAGGCCGCGCCTCACAGGAGGCTCCATGCTTATTTCGTGTATCCAATAATAGAGTGACATAAAAGAACGGCCGTTTCGGCGCGCCGGATCTGCATCAACGTCTGGTCATGGAAGGACAGCGCGCATTCGCTGTCTTGCATGGCTTCGCGCATCCTGTGGCCGTCACGGTTCGGGAGAGGATCGTGCACGTCCCAATCGGACGGCGCGGCCGGGTTTGCGCGCAATCAGGGGATTGAACATGGCTTATATCGATTTTGCCCAGCCGCTGCCTGCGGCGGGGGACGGCAACGCCTTGCCGGTCGTCCGCGACCGGATCATGAAAACCGCCACCAGCTTTTCGGCGACGGAATGGCAGATCGTGCAACTGGCCCGGCGCGACGGCTTGGCGTCGTTGCGCGGGCCGGGCCTCTGGACGCGATTCAAGACGCTGGTCTTTGGGCCGCAACCGCATTTCCGGCTCGCCAGCGCCCGGCTCGAAGCGCTGCGCCATCTCGCCGTGGAGGCGTGGCATAACGGTTTCGCCGTGCGCCCGTCAACGATCACCGCTTTCCGTGAGGCCGGATTCAGCGAAGCACAGCTTGAATTGCTGCTGTCCGCGATCACCGCCGCGCGTCATGGCATCAAAGGGACTTTAGCATGAACATGATCACCAGGATCGACGGTGACACGCCGGTCGAAGCCGCTGTTTCCGGCGGCAAGGCCCGGCGCTGGCGTGGACGTCATGTCGCCTGGGCGGCGCTTGCCCTGGCGGTCGTCGGCGGCGTGGCGTGGAAATATGGCGGGCAACCGCAGGCTCAGGCGTCGGCCGCGCCGGTCGTGACCGTGGGTATCGCCGCGCCATTGATGCGACATGTGGTCCAGTGGGACGATTATGTCGGCCGCTTCGCCCCCAGCCAGACCGTCGACGTCCGGCCGCGCGTATCGGGACCGGTGACGGCGATCCATTTCCATGATGGCGATATCGTGCGCAAGGGGCAGCTGCTCTTCACGCTCGACCAGCGCCCCTTCCTCGCCGCGCTGGCCGAAGCCCGCGCCAATGTCGCCAGCGCGCGCAGCGGACTGCGACTGGCGCGGGCGGACTATGCCCGCGTCCAGCGCCTGACCGGCGACGAAGCGGTGTCGGCCAGCGAGATCGACACGCTGCGCGCGCGCTTGCAGGCGGCGCACGCTGCCCTGGCGGCGGCCGACGCTCGCGCCCGGACGCGCGCCCTGGACGTCGAGTTCACCTTGATCCGCGCGCCGATCGCCGGTCGCGTTTCCGATCGCAAGGTCGATATCGGCAATCTGGTATCGGGGGCGGAGGGCGCTGGTGCCAGTCTGCTCACCACCATCAATGCGCTCGATCCCATCTATTTCAGCTTCGACGCGTCCGAAGCCCTGTTTCTGAAGTCGCAGCGCGACCATGCGGACGGCGCCAGCGCCGAAGTGGAAGTGCGCTTGCAGGATGAAACCGATTATCGCTGGAAAGGCCGCCTCGATTTCACCGACAATGGCCTTGATCCCCGGTCTGGCACCATTCGAGGACGCGCCGTGCTGCACAATCCTGACCTGTTCCTGACTCCCGGTTTGTTCGGCAATATGCGCCTGTCCAGCGGTGGCAAGGTCAACGCCATGCTGGTGCCGGACGACGTGATCCAGTCCGATCAGGCGCTCAAGAGTGTGCTGGTGGTCGGTCGCGACGATGTGGTCGCCGCCAAGCCAGTCCAGTTGGGGCCGCTGGTGGATGGGCTGCGGATCATCCGTTCGGGCCTGTCGCCGCAGGACAAGGTCGTCGTGACGAATGCCCAGGCCGCCATGCCCGGCACGAAGGTCGCGACCCGCAACGCACCGATCAAGGCGACCCCGGCACCGATCACGCTGACCGACAGCGCCGCCCCGGTGGCGTCTCAGGCGACGTTCGAGCGGTAACGCAGCCGCTTCCTCGTCGAATGTCTTTGCCCGCGATCCGACCCGTCGGATCGTGCGGCCCCCCTTTCGCTTTTCGCAAAGGACTTGCCCGATGCGCTTTTCGCGCTTTTTCATCGACCGGCCGATCTTCGCCGCGGTCATCGCGGTGGTCATCACCGTCATCGGCGCGCTCGCCTTTATCGGCCTGCCCGTCAGCCAATATCCCGACATCGTGCCGCCCACGGTCACGGTCGTCGCCCAATATCCCGGCGCATCCGCCGAAACGGTGGCGTCCACCGTGGCGGCCCCGATCGAGCAGGAAATCAACGGCGTCGATGACATGCTCTATCAGAGCAGCCAGTCGACCGGCGATGGCAAGGTGACGATCACCGTCACCTTCAAGATCGGCACTGATCTGGATGCAGCCCAGGTGCTGGTCCAGAACCGCGTCGCCGTCGCCGTCCCGCGCCTGCCTGAAGAGGTGCAGCGGCTGGGTGTGGTGACGCGCAAGACGACGCCCGAATTTCTGATGGTGGTCAATCTCCAGTCGCCGGACGGCACGTTCGACCGCAACTATCTGTCCAACTATGCGCTGACCCAGGTTCGCGACCGGCTGGCTAGGCTTGACGGCGTGGGTGACGTGCAACTGTTCGGATCGCGCGATTATGCAATGCGGGTTTGGATCGATCCGGGCCGCGCCGCCGCCATGGACCTGACGGCAGGGGAGATCGTATCGGCCTTGCGCGCGCAGAATGTCCAGGTGTCGGCTGGCGCGATCGGCCAGCCGCCTTATGACCGGGGCGAAGCCTTCCAGCTCGGCGTCGAGATGCAGGGTCGCCTGACATCGCCCGACCAGTTTTCCAACATCGTAGTCCGCACGGACGGCAACGGTCATCAGGTCCGCGTGCGCGACGTCGCACGCGTCGAACTGGGCGCGCAGGATTATGCGATCAACACCTATCTGTCGAACAAGCCCACCGTCGTCATCGCGGTGATGCAGCGCCCCGGCTCCAACGCGCTCGACGCGGCGGAACATGTGAAGGCGGAGATGGACCAGCTGTCCAAGCGTTTCCCCAAGGGGCTGGAATATAGCGTCATCTACAACCCGACCGAATTTATCAGCCAGTCGATCGACGCGGTCTATCAGACCCTGTTCGAAGCCGTGCTGCTCGTCGTCCTTGTGATCCTCGTCTTCCTGCAGAACTGGCGCGCGGCGATCATCCCGATCATCGCCATCCCGGTATCGCTGATCGGTACGGCGACGATCCTGGCGGGCCTGGGCTATTCGCTCAACAATCTGTCGCTGTTCGGACTGGTGCTGGCGATCGGCATCGTCGTCGATGACGCCATCGTGGTGGTCGAAAATGTCGAGCGCAATATCGGTCGGGGCATGTCTCCTCTGGAGGCGGCGCGCACGTCGATGGACGAAGTGTCGGGCGCACTGGTGGCGATCGTGCTGGTGCTGTGCGCCGTATTCGTGCCGACGCTGTTCATCACCGGCATTTCAGGCGCCTTCTACCAGCAGTTCGCCGTCACCATATCGACCGCGACCATCATTTCGCTGATCCTGTCTCTCACCCTGTCTCCCGCCGCCGCGGCCTTGTTGCTGCACGCGAAACATGGTCCGCGCGACCGCAGCCACGATCCGCTCTGGCGGCAGAAGCTGGGCGTGGCAGCTGACGCCTTCAATCATGGCTTCGACCGGATGAGCGAGCGCTATGCCCGCCTCACCCGCTGGCTGGTTGCCCGGCCCAAGAAGATGCTGGCGACCTATGCCGGGTTGATCGTCGCGACGGCGGGCCTGTTCTGGGTGACGCCTGCAGGCTTCATCCCCTCGCAGGACCAGGGTTATTTCCTGGCGGTCGTGCAACTGCCGTCCGGCGCCTCGCTCGAACGCACCGACAAGGTGACGCGCGAAGTGGCGGACAAGATCCTGCCGATCAAGGGGCTGCGCGGCGCGGTGATGTTCGCCGGTTTCGATGGTCCGTCGCAGACCGCCGCGCCCAATTCCGCCGCTATCTATTTCCCGTTCAACAGCTTTGCCGAACGCAAGAAGGAAGGCGTGACCTATGCCGGGATCATGGCGGCGGCGAACAAGGCGGTCGCAGGCTATGACAAGGCGCGCATCCTGCTCCTCCCGCCGCCGGTGATTCAGGGCATAGGATCGGGCAGCGGCTATCGCCTGATGCTGGAGGACCGGCAGGATCGCGGCTATGCCGCGCTGAACAAGCAGGCTGGCGATTTCATCGGCAAGGCCAACCAGACGCCCGGCCTCGCCATGATCTATACCCTGTTCGACGTCAGCACGCCGCGCATCTTCGCCGATGTCGATCGGGCCAAGGCCGATCTGCTAGGCGTGCCGCCGGAACGTGTGTTCGAAGCGATGCAGGTCTATCTGGGGTCCGCTTTCGTCAACGACTTCAACCTGCTGGGCCGCACCTATCGCGTCACGGCGCAGGCGGATGCGCAGCATCGTGGGACTGTGGCCGACATCGCCAATCTCAAGACCCGGTCCAACGCCGGGGGCATGGTGCCGATCGGGTCGGTATCGACCTTTCGCGACAAGACCGGCCCCTATCGCGTCGTCCGCTACAATCTGATGCCCGCGGTGGAGATCGACGGCGACACGGCGCCCGGCTATTCGTCCGGTCAATCGCTGACGACCATCGACAAGATGACGGCGGCGCTGCCTGATGGCTATGCCAGTGAATGGACCGGCATCGCCTTTCAACAGAAGAGCGCGGGCAACACCGCCGGTATCGTCTTCGGCATGGCCGTCTTCTTCGTCTTCCTGGTGCTGGCGGCGCAATATGAAAGCCTGACGCTGCCACTGGCGATCATCCTGATCGTGCCGATGTGCCTCTTCGCCGCGATGCTGGGCATCAACCTGCGGGGGATGGACAATAATATCCTGACGCAGATCGGCCTGGTCGTACTGATCGCCCTGGCGGCCAAGAACGCCATTTTGGTGGTGGAATTCGCCAAGCAGGCGGAGGAGGAACAGGGGCTGTCGCCGGTCGAGGCGGCGGTGCAGGCGGCGCAGACGCGGCTTCGCCCGATCCTGATGACCAGCTTCGCCTTCATCCTGGGCGCGGTGCCACTGGTGATCGCGACAGGCGCGGGGGCGGAACTGCGGCAAGCGCTGGGCACCGCCGTGTTCTTCGGCATGACCGGGGTCACCGCCTTCGGCCTGCTCTTCACCCCTACCTTCTACGTCGTGTGCCGTGCGCTGGGCGATCGTTTCGCCCGCCGCCGGCGTCCAGAGGCCGACGCTGCCTTGCAGCCGGCCGAATGAGGAACAGAGATATGACACGGACCTTCATCCCCCTATTGCTAGGTGCCAGCGCCCTGACGGCTTGCGCCGCCGGGCCGGACTATCACGTGCCCGCTACCCCGATCACCGCCGCCGCCCCGTTTATCGGCGCGGCGAACCCGGCGGTCAGTCGCGCTACGACCCAGGATCGCTGGTGGACGCTCTACGGCGACCCGCTGCTCGACACGCTGGTCGGCGACGCGCTGGCCGCCAACACCGACATTCGCGTCGCCGTGGCGCGGATCGAGCGGGCGCGCGCCTCGCTGCGGGGCGCGAAATCCGATCGCCTGCCGCAAAGCAGCCTGGGGGCGTCGGGCACCTATAACCGGACGTCGGCGGCGCAATCGCTGCCGGGTATCGACCGGGAAAACTGGGTGCTCGATGGCGGGCTGGACCTGTCCTACGAAGTCGATCTGTTCGGCCGGATAAAGCGCGGCGTGGAAGCGGCGCGCGGTGATCTGGCCGCCGTGCAGGCGGATGCGGACGGGGTAAGGGTTGCAGTGATAGCCGATACGGTGCGCGCCTATCTGGACGTCACGGCCACGGCCGAACGGCTGGCGGTGGCGCAACGGACGGTCGGACTGCTCGATCAGTCGATCCGCATCACCAGCGCCCGTTTCGATGTGGGTCGGTCGGACCGGCTGGACATCATTCGCGTTACCACGCTGCGCGATCAGCAGAAAGCCGCGATCCCCTCGCTTCAGGCGGATCGCGACGCCGCCCTCTTCCGGTTGGCGACGCTGACTGGGCGGACGCCGCAGCAATTGCCTGACGCCGTGCGCGCCGCGACCCGCACGCCGCAACTGACGCAGCCGATTCCGGTCGGCGACGGGCAGGCGCTGCTGGCGCGGCGGCCGGATGTGCGCGCAGCGGAACGGCGGCTGGCGGCGGACACTGCGCGGATCGGCGTGGCGACGGCGGACCTTTATCCCCGCATTACGCTTGGCGCATCGGTCGGCACCACGGCGTTGGGTGGTGGCAACCTGCTGGGCGGCGGGCCGCTCAACTGGGTGCTGGGACCGTTGATCAGCTGGGCCTTCCCCAACAGGCAAGCAATCCGCGCCCGCATCGGCGCGGCGAAGGCCGACGGCGCGGCTTCGCTCGCGACTTTCGACGGCACGGTGTTGCAGGCGCTGGAGGAAAGCGAACGCGCTTTATCCGCCTACGCCCATGCGATCGAACGGGCGCAGATATTGACCGCCGCGCGGGACGAAGCGGCCCGGGCGGCCCGGATCAGCCTGGCGCGCCAGCGCGAAGGGCGGGTCGATTTCCTGACCGTGCTGGACGCCCAGCGCACGCTCGCCGGCACCGAAACCGATCTGGCGACCGCGACACGCGCCTTGTCCTTTGCGCAGGTCGATCTGTTCCGGGCCTTGGGCGGTGGGTGGGGTCAGGGCGCGGCCTGACCCCGCATATTGTCAGGCCTGGGTCTTCGACTTCGTTAGATCATAGGCGCCCAGACCTGGCTTGTAGCTCTTTTCATCGATGAACTGGCGAATGCCTTCCTTGCGGCCTTCGCTCTTGTCGTGGAAATTGGCCGCTTCCTGCATCCGGACCAGATAATCCTCCGCCTCGTCATAGGTCATGGTGCCCACGCGGCGCACCGCATCCTTGGCGAATTTCAGCGCCACCGGATTCTTCTTCAACAGCATCTCGGCCACTTGAGTGGTCCGAGCCTTGAGCTGCTCCAGCGGCACGCTTTCATTGACCAGCCGCATCGTCGCCGCCGCCTTGCCGTCGATCAGGTCGCCGGTCAGCGTCAGCCACATGGCGTCGCGCATCGGCAGCAGGTCGACCACCACCTTGGTCACGCCACCGCCGGGCAATATACCCCAGTTGATCTCGGACAGACCGAATTGCGCCTCGTCCGCGCAGATGGCGAGGTCGCAGGCGAAGAGCGGGCCGAACCCGCCGCCAAAGCACCAGCCGTTGACCATAGCGACGGTCGGCTTGTTGTACCAGCGCAGGCGGCGGAACCAGCCATAGCTCTCCGCCTGCGACTTGCGCACGCCGCGCAGACCTTGCGACTCGGTTTCCCGGAAATATTCCTTCAGGTCCATGCCCGCCGACCAGGCCGTGCCTTCGCCGCCCAGCACCAGCACGCCGACATCGTCGCGATATTCCAGTTCGTCCAGCACTTCCATCATGCGGCGGTTGAGCGTCGGACTCATCGCGTTGCGCTTGGCGGGCCGAGCGAAATTCACCCAGGCGATGCGGTCTTCGATATGTACCGAAACGACGTCCTGCTCTTCCATCATCCTGCTCCTTTGGCCCGCAGCTTGCTTGCACTGCAATATGTATCATAGGCATACAATATGGAGGGCGCAGCAGACAAGGCATTTTTACGATCGGATTGCAGCGCTGGCGGCTTGACAACTGCTCCGTCCAGACAGATGATAACGATCGTTATTAAATAGAAACCGGCTCGACCGGCGAAGCGAGGCGAGATGGATGTGCAGGGCAAAACGGCGCTCGTCACCGGCGGCGCTTCCGGGTTGGGCGCCGCACTGGTGTCTCACTTGCTGTCCGCAGGCGCACATGTTGTGGTCCTGGACGTGCAGATCAGCACCGCGCCCGGCGTGCAGTCTTTCCTCTGCGATATCACCGACGAGGCTGCAGTCGCCACGGCGATGGCGCAGGTCGGCCCGTTATCGATCCTGGCTAATATGGCCGGGATCGGCGGCATCGGCTCGATCGCCACGCCGACGGGACCGGGCGATGTCGCGGCTTTTCGCCGGGTGATCGACGTCAATCTGCTGGGCGCGGTGCATGTGACCGCTCATGCCGCCCACCGCATGATCGGCAATGCGCCCGACGGTGCCGATCGCGAGCGGGGCGTGATCCTCAACGCCTGCTCCATCGCCTCGTTCGAAGGGCAGGAGGGTATGGGCGCCTATGGCGCGTCCAAAGCGGCGCTCGCCGCGCTGACCCTCATCTGGGCGCGCGACCTGTCGCGCCATGCGATCCGCTGCGTCGGGATCGCGCCTGGTTTCTTCGCCACCCCCATGACGGCATCCATGCCTGCCCCCTGGTCGAGGAACTGGTGGGCGGCATGGAATTTCCCCGCCGGGCTGGCACGGCGGAGGAGTGTGCCGACGCGGCCATGTTCCTGATCCGCAATCCGATGATCAATGCCGAAATATTGCGCCTCGACGGCGGCGCACGTCCGCCCGCGCGCACGCGCTGGACCGCGGCGGCCTGATCCGTTTTTTCAACACAAGGCAGACAGACACATGGCCTCCACTCTTCCCCCCGCCACCATTGCCGCCTTTGCGGCGATCGTCGGCAAGGATCATGTCTTCTTCGAAGAAGCCGACCAGGCCAGCTATCAGGACAAGTTCGCGATAGACGATGCGCGCCATCATCCTGCAGGCGCCGTCGCGCCGGCCACGGTCGAGGAAATCCAGGCGATCGTCCGCATCGCCGCCGAACGAAGCGTGGCGCTATGGCCGATCAGCCGGGGCAAGAATCTGGGGTATGGCGGCTCCGCGCCGTTGCTGTCGGGATCGGTCGTCTTGGACCTCAGCCGCATGAAGAAGATCGACTATGATGAGGTGAACGGCACGGTGCTGCTGGAGCCGGGGGTGGGCTTTTACGACCTGTATGATTTCCTGAAGTCGAAGGGCATGAAGCACTGGCTGTCGGTGCCAGGCAACAGTTGGGGGTCGGTGGTCGGTAACGCCCTGGACCGCGGCGTGGGCTATACCCCCTATGGCGAACATGCGACGCGCATCTGCGGCGTGGAAGCCGTGATGGCCGATGGGTTGGTCGTGCGCACCGGCATGGGCGCGCTGGATGGCGCGCCGACATGGCAGCTCTATCGGTTCGGCTTTGGTCCCGGCTGGGATCAGATGTTCGTCCAGTCTAATTTCGGCATCGTTACCAAGATGGGCCTGTGGCTGATGCCGGCGCCTGAATCGCTGATGGGCATGGACCTAGAGTTCGACCGGCCGGAGGATTTGGGGCCGCTGATCGACGCGATCGGACCGCTGCGGCGTGAAGGGTTGTTGCAGCAATCGCCGACCATCGGCAACTGGCTGCGCGCCGCCGCCGTCGTCACGACCCGCGACCAGTGGACCGACAAGCCCGGTGCGTTGCCCGACGATGTGATCGCGGCGATCCGCAAGAAATTCAACGTCGGCTGGTGGGGCGTCAGCCTGCGCCTCTATGGCCGGGACTCGGTCAACAAGGCCGCCTATGCGATATTGGAACAGGAGATGGGCAAGCTCAAACCCCTGTCGCTGCGGCCCACCGTCTGGAAGACGGGCGAACCGCTGGAGGCGACCGGCTGGACCGGCACGCCGCTCACCATGCCGATGCAGAACGCCAACTGGCACGGTGGACGGGGTGGTCATATCGGCTTTTCCCCGATCCTGCCGCAATCGGGCGCAGCGGCCCAAGCTCAGTTCCAGCGCACCTATGCCCGCTACAAGGAATATGGAATGGATTATCAGGCCAGCTTCGCCTTTGGCGAACGCCATCTGATCAACGTCAACGCCGTGCTGATCAACAAGGATGATCCCGATCTCATGGACCGGGTCGACCCCTTCCTCAAACATCTGATCGCGGATGCCAAGAGCCAGGGTTATGGCGAATATCGCACCCATCTCGACTATATGGACGCGGTCGCAGGCACCTATGACTATAACAAAGGGGCGCTCGCAACCTTGAACCGCAAGGTGAAGGATGCGCTTGATCCCAAGGGCGTGATCGCGCCCGGCAAGAGCGGTATCTGGCCCAGCGCCCGGATGGGAGGGAAAGGCTGATGCGTCGTCCGACGATCGCGCTCGCCGCCGCTATGCTGGTCCTGGCGGGTGCCGCCTGCGGCCGGGCGAGCGAATCGCCGACGCAAGCACCGAAGGGACCGCCACCCTTACCCGCGCCGGAAACGCTGTCGTCTCGTCCGGCTGCCGGACCGGGCGAGAAATTGTATCTTGCAAAATGCGCGATGTGCCATGGTCCTGGGGGGATGGGAACAGGGCTGCTGGCGCGGCGGACCGAGCAGCCATTGCTGGAGAAGCGCACCGACCTGACCGTCGACTATGTCGTGCAGGCCGCGCGCATGGGCATAGGCAATATGCCCGCCATACCGCGCGGCGAAGTCAGCGATGCCGAACTGCAATTGATTGCGGAGCATCTGGCTAAAGGAGCCAAGCCATGATCGGCCTGTCGCGCCGGGGCTTTCTGACAAGTGCGGCCGTGGCATCGACCCTGCTGGCGGCCGATGGGGTTCGAGCCGGTACGCCACCATTATTGCTGCACGATCCCGCGCTCCCCGCCGGGCGACGCTTCGCCGCGCGCATAGAGAGGCTGGGCGGCCAAGCGGTGGCGTTGGAGGGTGATCGGGTTCGGCAGATACAAGCGGCGCTTGCCTATGCACCCGTTGCGCTGTTCGCAGTGACGCAGCGGAGCGACGAACTATTGGTAGGCGAAATCGCAGCGGAACATGGCTATCGCCGTATAGCCCTTGTGCGACATGCTCAGGACGGCCGGATGACTGCGCGCTGCATGGCGGAAGGCAAGACAATCGGCGCCCTGGCGCATTTTGCCGGGACAGGCTGGCCGGAAGCATTTGCAGATATGGCGCTGGACAAGATCGGACAATGCCCTGCCGTGTCAGACGGGAATATCGAGCCAGCGTTCAGTTGGGTAATGATCCGGGGCTAAACGCTGTCGGTCGAGACGCTGTTGGCAGCGTGCCAACGCTTCTCGACCGATTAAATCCGCTTAGCGCTTGATGATCAGCGAATCCGGCCGCTTGCGCGGCACCCATTCACCGCGGCCGGGAAAATTCTTGAGGATTTCCCCATCCCACAATCGCACCGTGCGGCGCTGGAATCGCCACTGGCCGTCGGCTTCCTTGATGGCGTGATCGTCATACCACCCGGCAAAACGCAGCAGATAGGGAGGTTCGCCGTCGCATTCCGTGACGAAGGCGAAGGAGCGCATGGTGCAACTCCCGTCATCTTGCGGCCGATATTGAGTTTGCGTGACATGATGCTGACGACCGGGGAAGCCGGGCGCATTGCGATAATGTTCGGCGATGCCGCGAATGCCAGCATGACCTTCCCAGATATCGGGATCGTCGAAAACTTCCTCCACCATCCGTGCGTCCGGCGTGAAGCAGGCGACCAGCGCGTCCACATCGCCGGTATCCAGCGCCCAGCTATAGGCGGCGATCAGGTCTTGGAGCGCAATCCTGTCCTCGATCGGAAGGGAAGGCATGATGGGTCTCTCCTCAAGTTCTTTGGCTTGACGACATAATAACATTCGTTACTATTATCTGCAACAAGACGACAGATCGCGCAAGTGAGAGGACGCATGGCGAAGATCATTATTTCGGGCGCGTCGGGCGCCTTCGGACGGGCGGCCGCCCTGTTGCTGCTCGACAAGGTCGCGCCGCGCGATGTCATCCTGCTGACGCGGACACCCGAAAAACTGGCGGATCTTGCTGCCCGTGGCGCTGATGTGCGCTTTGCCGATTTCGACGATCCTGCCTCGCTAGGCCCGGCCATGACGGGCGGCGACAGGATGTTGTTGATCAGCACTGCGCGGGTCGGCACCCGGGTCGGCCAGCATCGCAACGCCGTGGAAGCCGCGGTCGCGGCAGGCGTAGGGCATATCGTCTATACATCGATCATTGCAGCCGATGCGCCCGGCAATCCGGCGATCGTCAAGAACGACCATCGTGCGACGGAGGAAATCATCGAGGCATCCGGCGCAGCCTGGACGCATTTGCGCGACAGCCAATATGCCGAAGCGATCGCGGGGCCGATGACTATCCCTGCGCTGATGGCGGGGGGCAAGCCCGACAATTGCGGCGACGGCACGGTCGCTTTCGTCAGCCGCAACGATTGCGTCGCCACCGCCGTTGGCGTGCTGACGCAGGCGGGCCATGAGAATAAGGCCTATGTACTGACGGGGCCGGACCTCATTACCATACCGATGGCGATGGCGATGGCGAGCCGGATCGCAGGCAAGCCGATCCGGGTCGAAGCGGTCGATGACGACGCGATGTTCGCTTATTTCGACGCACTGGGCGCGCCGCGCCACGCTTCCGACATCCTGCCCGACGGACCCATCCCCTGGTCCAGCGACGATATGGTGACCTTCGGTCAATCGATCCGTGAAGGCTATTTCGCCGAAAAGACCGAATGGGTCGAACGGATCACCGGTCGCAAACCTGCCAGCCTGTACGATGTGATGCTGGCGCATAAGGGAAGCTGGCCGCTGTGAGGAACGCGATACTGGCGATGGCCGGGCTGTTGGCGCTGGTCGGCTGCGCATCGGGCGGACGCGATGTCGGCGCCGGTGACGATTGGCCCTATACCGGCGGCGATGTCGGGGGCAGCCATCATTCGCGCCTGACCGATATCGACAAGGGCAATGCGGGCCGGCTGGGCCTGGCCTGGTCCTATGATTTGAACACCAATCGCGTACAGGAAGCGACGCCGGTGGTGATCGATGGCGTCATGTATAGCAGCGGCAATTTGGGCCGGGTCTATGCGCTGGACGCCGCGACCGGCAAGCCGCTCTGGACCTTCGAGCCGGAGGTGGACATGCAGGCGAACCGGTCCGCCTGCTGCGACCAGGCCAATCGCGGCGTCGCCGTCGCCAATGGCAAGGTGATGGTCGGCGCGCTGGACGGCATGCTCTATGCGCTGGATGCGAAGACCGGCAAAATCCTCTGGAAAGTCGACACGGTGGTCGATCACAGCCGCGGCTATACCAGCACCGGCGCGCCCGAAGTGGCGGGCGACCTGGTCCTCATCGGCAATGCCGGTGCCGAATATGATACGCGCGGCTATGTGACGGCCTATCGTATCGCCGATGGCGGGCAGGCCTGGCGCTTCTACACCGTGCCGCACGATCCGGCGAAGGGGCCGCAAGAGGGAAAGGCGCTCGACGTCGCGCTCAAGACGTGGGACGCCAAGAGCCGCTGGGATATTGGCGGCGGTGGTACGGTCTGGGACGCGATCAATTATGATCCCAAATATGGCACCGTCTATATTGGCGTCGGCAATGGCGGCCCCTATTCGATCGCGACCCGATCGCCCAAGGGCGGCACCAATCTCTACCTCTCCTCCATCGTCGCGCTGGACGCGAAGAGCGGGGCGGTGAAGTGGCATTATCAGGAAACGCCCGGCGACAGCTGGGACTTCACGGCGACCCAGCCGATGGTGCTGACCGACATGGAAGTGGACGGCAAGGTCCGCCCGGTCATCCTGCATTCGCCCAAAAACGGCTATCTGTTCGTGCTGGACCGCGAAACCGGCAAGCCGCTGCGGGTGAACGCCCTGGTGCGGACGAACTGGGCCAAGGGGTTCGACAAGAATGGCGTGCCGCAGATGACGCCGGAGCGTACGGACTTCTGGAACGGGCCGCGCATCATCTATCCCGCGTCGGCGGGCGCGCGCAACTGGTATCCGGCGGCCTATGACGCGGAACGCAAAAGCTATTATGCCCATGTGCTGGACATGGGGAACCTCATGTTCACGGTGCCGCCCGGTACGCCGGCACAACCCCGGCGACCCAAAGCGCTTAACGTCCAGACGACGCTGATCTTCACGCCGCAATTGCAGGCTGTGCTGCCGACCCTGCCGCCTGCGATCAGGGCGCAGGTGGAAAAGCTGCCGGAAATGCAGTGGGTGAAGGACAAGCCCTATAGCAGCGAACTGCGCGCGATCGACCCGCTGACTGGCAAGGCGCGCTGGGCGGTGCCGACGGAGGGATGGCAGGACCGGATGGGTGTGCTGTCGACCGCATCTGGTCTGATCGTCCATGGCACGATCGGCGGCAAGCTGATCGTGCGGGACGCCGACAATGGCACGCTGATCAAAGCGATCGACACCGGCAGTTCGATCATGGCGGCGCCCATGACCTATCGGGTGAAGGGCGTGCAATATATCGCGGTCGCGGCGGGTTTTGGGGGTGGCGGTTGGGGTTATGTGCCGCGCTATTCGGCAGCCTACCGCAATGGCAACGCCAATCGCATCCTGGTGTTCAAACTGGATGGCGGGCCGGTGACGCAGCCGACGCCGTTGCCGCCGATGGTACCGGCATCCGCGCCGCCCGCGCAGAAGCCCGGCGTGACGCCTGCGGTCCTGGCGAAGGGGCAGGGGTTGTTTTTCCAGAATTGCGCCATCTGCCACAGCAATCAGTTGCGCTCCACCGCGCCCGACCTGCGGCGGATGCAACCGGCGACGCATGACGTCTTCAACCAGATCGTGCGGGACGGGTTGCTGCTGCCCAATGGCATGCCGCGCTGGGACGATCTGCTCAGCGTGGACGATGTCGATGCCATCCATGCCTGGCTGATCGCCGAACAGGGACCGTTGCGGGAACGGGAGCTGAAACTCAAGGCCGCGGGCAAGCCGATCGATGCGCCCAGCGCCGCCATCATGTCCAATTTCTAGCGGTGACGATGCGACGGCGCGCCGTGACGTGAGACAGGGATGGCGACAGTTGTGAGCGATTAACACCGGCCGGTCGCGGGCATTCCAGCCTTGATATTATAATAACGAACGTTAGCATATAAATGAGACGATAAGGAGCGAGAGGCCATGTCAGCCTACCCCCAGACGATCCATTTTACCGGGCTGAATACGCCCGTCGGCATCGAATGGTCTGTCCGCAATCTGGATGTCGTAGGTACGATGCCCGCAGAGATAGACGGCGCCTTTTTCCGGGCCGTGCCGGACCCTGCCCATGCGCCGATGTTCGCCGACGATATCGTCCTGTCCGGCGATGGCATGATCTCGAAATTCACCATCCATGACGGCCAGGTGGATTATGCGATCCGTTATGTCGAAACCGAGCGATACCGATTGGAAAAGGATTCGCGGCGCGCGCTGTTCGGTCAATATCGCAATCCCTTCACCGACGATCCGGCCGTGGCGGGGCGCGACCGTACCGTCGCCAATACTACGCCGGTCTGGCATGGCGGGCGGCTGTTCATGACCAAGGAGGACGGCTTTGGCTACGAGATCGATCCCGATACGCTGGAGACGATCGGCCGCTGGAACTATCATGGCGCCTTCACGTCGCAGACCTTCACCGCGCACCCCCGCGTCGATCCGGACACCGGCGAAATGTTCTTCTTCGGCTATGAAGCCGACGGGCTATGTTCGACCAGGGTCGCCTATGGCGTGGCGGATCGTGACGGCCATTTGTTGCGCGAACAATGGTTCGACCAGCCCTATTGTTCGTCCATCCATGATTTCGCGATCACGCAGACCTATGCGATTTTCCCGATCTTCCCCACGACCGCCGACGTCGACCGGTTGAAGGCGGGCGGCGCGCACTGGGCGCACCAGCAGGATCTGGACAGCTGGGTCGGCATCATGCCGCGCCATGGCGGTGTCGAGGATATGCGCTGGTTCAAGGGGCGGGCGGGCGTGTCCGCCTTCCACATCGTCAACGCCTATGACGATGGCGATCTCGTCCATCTCGACCTCTGCCTGTCGGACACGAATGCGTTCGGTTTCATGCGCGAAGCAGGCGGCATCCAGCGCGACCAGCGGGAGATACAGGGCGGGCTGACGCGCTGGACCTTCGACCTGTCGAAAGAGGGTGACACTTATGAAGAGCGGCTGATCGGCCCGCCGGGCGACATGCCGCGCCTGCGCGATGCCGACCAGGGGAGGCCCTATCGATCGGCCTGGTATCTGTCGATGAACCCACAGGGTGGGCCGCCATTGCCGGGCGGGCCGGTCGGCTTCGCGTTCAATGCGCTGTTGCAGATCGAGCCGGGCAATGGCCGCATCGACATGATGGGGCTGGATTTCGGCATGGCGATCAGCGAGCCGGTCCATGTCCCGGCGCAGGCGCCCGACCATGCGGGATGGTTGCTGATGGTCGTGGACCGACAGGCGACGGAGACGGATTTCCGGTCCGAACTGTGGGTGGTGGACGCCGGGGCGATCGCCGCTGGACCAGTTGCGCGCGTGCCGATGCCCTTGCCGATGCGGGCGCAGGTGCATGGCGTGTGGGTTTCGGCGGCGCATCTGGCCGAGGCCCGCACCCGCAAGCCAGCCTGACCCGGACACGCCCCTTGACAATATAGTAACGAACGTTAGTAATAAGGTGGAGAGGCGGGCCACGGCCCTATTCTCCAACGAAGACCGTAAAGCACGAACCGGCTGCTGAAACGGGCGAGAGGATGACTGCGGAAGGCAGGCGAACAACGCCGCCCCGAACGGACCTGCGACCGGCAGGAGCGACAGCATCTTCTCCATGCCCGATGCCGCCATAGAGGGAGAAAATCAGGATGTCCGATTGGAAGCGCACGATCAGGGGCCATGTGGCGGGATGGACGCTGGCGACCGCGATGATGGCCGCGCCAGCGCTGGCGCAGGATGCGCCCGCGGCAGGCGAAGGGGCCGCCCCGAAGCCGGCACAGGCGCCCGAACAGGCCGCAGGCACCGCCGACATCATCGTCACGGCCCAGTTCCGCGCGCAGAATTTGCAGGATACGCCGATCGCGATCACGGCCGTGTCGGCCGATACGTTGGCGGCGCGCAGCCAGACCAGCGTCACCGACCTTGGCCAGTTCGCGCCCAACGTGGCGCTGGCGCCTGCGACCAGCATTCAGGGCAATGCCGTCGCCGCCTTCATCCGCGGCGTCGGCCAGCTCGACGCCAGTTTCGCGCTGGAGCCGGGCGTCGGCATCTATATCGACGATATCTATTATGGCACGACCTTTGGCGCGGTCATGGACCTGACCGATCTGGAGCGGGTCGAAGTGCTGCGCGGACCACAGGGCACGCTGGCGGGCAAGAATAGCGTCGGCGGCGCGGTGAAGCTGTTCAGCAAGAAGCCGGATGCGACGCCGGGCGGTTTCGTCGAGGCGACCTATGGCCGGTTCGACCGGCTGGAACTGCGCGGCAGCGCCAATGTCCCCTTGACCGACGATCTGTTCCTGCGCGTGTCGGGCGTGTCGAAGAATGTCGATGGCTATATGAAGCTGCTCGACTATGGCTGCGTGAACCCGGCGTCCGGCATTCCGTCCAGCAGCGGCAACAAGAATTGCCGGATCGGCACCGAAGGCGGGATCGACGTGATGGCGCTGCGTGCCGCGCTGCGTTACGCGCCTGCCGGATCGCCGCTGGAAATCAACATCGTCGCCGATGTGTCGAAGGACAAGAGCGAGACGGTCGCGACCAAATTGCTCTACGCCGACAATCCTGCGGTGCGCAGCTATGTCGCTGGCGATCCGACAGCCGGCATCCCGTTCGACAGCCGGTTCATGACCGGGGACAAGAGCTACACATCCTATGCCACCTATGCGACCGGCGGCAATTACACGACCGTGTTCGGCATCCCGACCCAGATCGCGCCAGGCGGCTTTTCCGCCAGCCCGACCAGCACGGTCAAGGCCTGGGGTCTGTCCGGCACGATCAATTACGACCTGTCGGACAGCCTGAAGCTGAAATCGATCACCGGCTATCGCAGCGCCGACGGCACGAGCGCGATCGACGTCGACGGATCGCCGCTCGCCATATTGTTGCAGCAATTCACTTACGGCCATGAGCAGTTTACCCAGGAATTGCGCCTGAGCGCCAACTTCAACGATCTGGTCGACCTGACGGTGGGCGGCTTCTATTACAAGGCCACCGACACGATCCAGGGCCGCAGCCAGATCCCAACACTGCTCTTCGATTTCCTGTCGGACGACGTCATCAAGAATCGCAGCGCATCGGTCTTCGCCCATGGCGAATTTCATATCACCGACGCCTTCAACATCATCGGCGGTCTGCGCTACACCGACGACAAGAAAACCTATCGCTATTCGCGCCGCAATGTGGACGGCAGCTTGCCGAGCGGCGCTTTCTTCACGCCCAATTTCCTGCTCGTGGGACTGGACGGGCTGACCGGCACGTTCAAGGGCAATCGGGTCGATTATCGCATCGGCGTCAATTATCGCTGGTCGAGCGAACTGATGACCTATGCGCAACTCTCCACCGGCTTCAAGGGCGGCGGCATCAATCCCCGCCCGTCCGCGCCCGATCAGGTCCAGACCTTCGGCCCGGAAAAGCTGACCACCTATGAAGCCGGGTTCAAGGCCGATCTGTTCGGCCGGATGCTGCGCCTGAACGGCGCGGTGTTTCTCAACAAATATGACGATATGCAGCTCGTCCGCTATCAATGCCCGGAAAGCATCGTCCTGTCCTGTTCGGTGCCGTCCAATGCGGGCGATGCGGAAGTATTGGGCTGGGAATTGGAGGCGCAACTGCGCCCGGCGGACGGCCTGTCGTTCGACGCGTCGGTCGGCTATCTCGACTTCGACTATAAGCGGATCACCAACCCTGCAACCTTGGTGACCAAGGACATGATCGCACCCTTCATCAGCAAATGGCAGCTGTCGGCGGGCGTGCAATATGAGGCCGACCTGGGCGGCAACGGCACGCTGACGCCGCGGATCGACTGGTCGTGGCGCTCCAACTTCTATTATAACTCGGTCAACAACCGCTATAATCTGATCGACGCGCCCAGCCTGTTCAATGCGCGGCTGACCTATCAGGCGGCGGACAAGGACTGGTCGCTCAGCGTCGGCGTGACCAATGTCTTCGACACATTCTATTATAATGGCGTGGCGGAAAATGTCGGCACCTTCGGCGTCGTCACCGGCACCGTGGGTCGCCCGCGCGAATGGACCGCGACGGTCAAGAAAAGCTTTTGAGAGGAAATGAACAGCATGACCCCCGACGGCATCCGCATCGCCCATCCCGACAAATTGTTCATCGGCGGCGCGTGGATCGATTCCACCGGTAACGGCATGATCGAGATCGTCTCGCCCAATAGCGAGGAAGTGATCGCACGGGTCGCCGACGGCACGGCAGCGGACATGGACCGCGCCGTCGCCGCCGCGCGGGACGCGTTCGACAACGGGCCGTGGTCGACCATGGCCCCGGCCGAACGCGGGGCCATAGTGCGGCGCATGGGCGCGGAGCTGGAAAAGCGCGCGCCCGAACTGGCGGCGGCCTGGACCGCGCAGGTGGGCGGACTCGCCAGCTTCGCGCCCGTCATGACCGGCGGCGCGACCGCCACGCTGATGGCGATCGCGGGCTATGCCGATAGCTATCCGTTTGTGGAACGGCGGCCCTCGCACATGGTGAATACCGCGATCGTGGTGCAGGAACCTGCGGGCGTGGTCGCGGCGATCGCACCGTGGAACGCGCCCTATGGCATCATGTCGGCCAAGGTCGGCTATGCGCTGGTCGCGGGCTGCACCGTCGTCATGAAGCCATCGCCCGAAACCCCGCTGGAAGCCTATATCATGGCCGAAGCGGCGGAGGCGGCGGGCGTTCCGCCGGGCGTCGTCAATCTGGTCGCCGCCGGGCGCGATGCGTCCGACCATCTCGTCCGCAATCCGGGCGTCGACAAGGTGACCTTCACCGGATCGACGCTGGCGGGCAAGCGGATCGGCGAAGTGTGCGCATCGCGGGTAGCGCGCTGCACGCTGGAACTGGGCGGCAAGTCGGCGGCGATCGTGCGCGACGACTTCCCGATCGAGGCGGCGGCCGCGATTCTGGGGAACACCATCACCATCATGAGCGGGCAGGTCTGCGCGATGTTGAGCCGCGCGATCGTGCCGCGCCATCGGCATGACGAACTGGCCGACGCCATCGCCAAAGTCATGCAAGGCATCCGCATTGGCCCCAGCGATGCGCCCGATACGCAGCTTGGCCCGGTGGCGATGAAGCGGCAACTCGACCGGGTGGAGGAGTATATCGCGCTGGGCCGCGAGAGCGCCGATCTGGTGACGGGCGGCAACCGTCCGGCGCATCTGAACAAAGGCTATTTCATCGAACCGACCCTGTTCGCCAATGTCGATAATAGCAGCCGCATCGCCCAGGAGGAAATTTTCGGCCCGGTCCTCTGCCTCATCCCGGCCGAGGACGAGGAGGATGCGATCCGCATCGCCAATGACAGCAGTTTCGGCCTCAACAGTTCGGTGCTGACCCACGATGCCGACGCCGCCTATCGCATCGGGCGGCGCATTCGTGCGGGCGGCTTCGGACAGAATGGCATGAAGCTGGAATTCGGCCTGCCCTTTGGCGGGTTCAAGCAATCGGGCATCGGGCGCGAGGGTGGGGTGGAAGGCTTGCAGCCCTATCTGGAAACCAAGACGATCCTGCTCGACGGCGCGCCGATGGGCTTCTGAGCGTGATCGCCCTGGATGCGCGGGGGCGTGGCACCGGTGCGGCGTTCACCGCTGCCCGGATCGTCTTTGGCGGCTGGTTCCTGTTTTCGGGGGTGGAATATTTCACCCCCTTCGACCTGCAGCCGCTGGGCAATACGCCGCTGGCGCAGGAATTTACGCTGGCCCTGATCCATAGCGGCCTGTTCGCCTGGATCAAGGTGATGGAGGTGGTCGCCGCGCTGCTGATATTGGCGAACCGGGCCGTGCTGCCTGCGGCGCTGGCCTGCGTGCCGCTCAATATCGTGATCGGCTACTGGAATTTCGTGCTCGATCCGGGCGTGGTCGAATATGCGTTCGGGATCGTGACGCTATGGCTCAATGCGATCCTGCTCTGGCCCTGGCGACGGGAGTTGGTGGGGCTGCTGCGCTGGTAGGCCAATCTTCATGCCGTTCGGTTCGAGCCTGTCGAGAACCATAACGCAGTCTTCTCGACAAGCTCGAACCGAACGGGAGTCATTCGAAGAATGCCACCGCCCGAACTTCGATGCTGGACCGCGTCTTCGTGTCGGGCAGGCTGCTATCGTGGAATGCCGTATGCGGGCAGCGCCACGTCACATCATGATCGCTGTCCTGGAATTTGAACAACAGCACATCGTCCGCCGCCATGTTAGAGAAATACCACCAGCGATGACGATCGCGATGGCGGAAGATGGAGGCGGCGATCATCTGGTCCTCGCCCGCGACCGGCGCGGTCAGCGCGTCGCCGACCGGAAATTCATCGACCACGAATAAGGTGTTCGACGTCGCTTCCTCATCCGACACGGTGCGGCCGTCGCACACCGCCAGCGGCCAATCCTGTGGCCCCGGGGTAAAGGTGCGCCAGAAACTAACGCAGACATAGCGTTTATAGCCCGGCCCATCGGGGAAGGCGGCGGCATAGGCGCGTTCGGCGGCGCGGCGGCCGGTAATCTCGTTATAATCGACATGCGCCTCGCCCGCCGGGGGCTGAATGCCGCCTTCATGGCGGTAATTCTCCACCTTCTGCTGTGCGCGCGCGGTGAGATCGGCAGAGGTCCGGATCATCCAGCCGCCCGCCGATACGCAGGACGCGCCGGTCAGCGCCTGGATCGCGCCTTCGCATTCGCGCAGGTACAGGCGATCCACGTCTTCCTTGTCGAAGAAGTCGGTGATCGCGCTGGGATGCCTGCCCAGCATGAAGCCATGGGTGTCGAAACGGAAATGATCGCGGATCGGCATCCCGTCGCGCACCACCATGCGATGGTCGCCATAGGTGCCGGTATTAATCTCCACGCCCCGCGACACATAGCGCCGCGTGACGAAATCGCCTTCGTCCAGATAGCGGATCAGCGCGGGCGCCTGCCGCGCGCTATCCTCTACGTCATCTTCGATGCGGGGCAGGCTCGCCATCAGGCCACCTCTTCGGGGAGCGCCCCGATGACCGACTTGACCTCCAGAAATTCCTCCAGCCCATATTTGCCGAATTCGCGGCCATTGCCCGATTGTTTGTAGCCGCCAAACGGCATGTCCATGACCAGCCCGCCTGCATTGACGAACACCGCTCCGGCCCGCAGCCGACTGACGAATTTACGCGCGTGGGCGGGGTCGCCCGCGACATAGGCGCCCAGACCATAGGGCGTGTCGTTGGCAATGCGGATGGCGTCTTCATCGTCTTCATAGGGCATGAGGACGAGGACCGGGCCGAAAATCTCCTCCTTCGCGATCGTCATGTCCGGCGTGACGTTGGCGAAGACGGTGGGGCGGACATAGCTGCCTTCGTCCATTCCCTCGGGACGGCCGGTGCCGCCGGTGACCAGGGTCGCGCCTTCGTCTATGCCGGTCTGGATCAAGCCCTGGATGCGGTCCCACTGACGCTGGCTGACCACCGGGCCGATATGATCGCCCTCGCTCTGCGGATCGCCGACTTTTTTGGCGGCGAACATCGCGCCGACCTTTTCGGCCGCTTCGTCATGCTGGGATTTGTGGACCAGCATCCGGGTGGGCGCGACGCAACTCTGGCCACTGTTGAGCAGCACGCCGCCCACGCCCCCGGGCAGCGCCTTGTCGAGCGGCGTCCCTTCCAGGATGATGTTGGGCGACTTGCCGCCCAGTTCCTGGGCGACGCGCTTGACCGTGTCGGCGGCGTTCTTCGCCACCATGATGCCCGCGCGGGTGGAGCCGGTGAAGCTGACCATATCGATATCGGGATGTTTGGCGAGCGCAGTGCCGACGCCTTCGCCGTCGCCCTGTACCAGGTTGAAGACGCCCGGTGGCACGCCGGCCGCGTCCAGCACCTCCGCGAAGATGGCGGCGCAGCTGGGCGCTTCTTCCGACGGCTTGAGGATCATCGTGCAGCCCGCCGCCAGCGCTGGGCCGACCTTGGCGACGATCTGGTTCATCGGCCAGTTCCATGGCGTGATCAGCGCGACGACGCCGATCGGTTCCCGCACGACGCGGTTGTCGCCGATCTTTTCGGAAAATTCGTAATTTTTGAGCGCATTCAATGCCTGGCCCAGATGCCCCAGGCCCGATCCGGCTTGTGCCGTCTGGGCGATGGAGATGGGGCAGCCCATTTCGGTCGCGATGGCGCGCGCGATGTCGGGCACGCGCTTTTGATATTCGGCGACGATGCGTTCCAGCAGCGCAACGCGCTCCTCGCGGCTGGTCTGCGAAAATGTCTCGAACGCGCGGCGCGCGGCGATGACGGCGGCGTCCACGTCCGCGGCCGTGCCCAGGATCAGGTCGGCGGCTTTCTGGTCGGTGGCGGGGTTGATGACCGTGACGGTGCGGCCGCCCTGGCTGTCGACCCACTGGCCGTCGATATATTGTTGCGTCGTATTGGGCATGGGAAAATCCTTATGCGGGAATGAGGCCGAGATCGGCGTCCGTGGCGGGGGCGCCCCATTTGTCGCGGGGCGGCAGCGGGCGGCTGTCCCAGGGCGGGGACAGCGCGAAACTGGAGACGGTGCGGCCTTCGGGCAGGCGACCATTGCCGCCGCCCTGGCTGTAATCATAATAGAGCGTCATCAGTTCCTGATGGCTGTGATGACGCTGCGCCACGGGATGTGCCAGGCACGCCTCGCGCCAGCGCAGCAGCCGGGTCAGATGCTGCGGGATCTGATAGGCCTCATAATAGTCGAGGAACCACAGCCGCTTGAACATCGGCGTGAAGGCGACCTCCGCCCAGCCGAACCGGTCGAACAGATAGTCGCCGTCCGGCGCATAATGGCGCAGATAGTCGTCCAGCCGCGCATATTGCGCGTCCACTTCGGCCTTATGCTCGTCGCGCTTGGCGGGATCGCGGTTCAGGATCATGCGGTAGCCTGCGCCGGTGAACTGGCCGTCGGTCGCGCACAGCATCGCTTCGACCGCATGTTCATAGGGGTCCTGGCGCGCCACCGGCGGATCGGGAAAACGATCCTCAAAGTAGCGCATGATGACCATGCTTTCCTTGAGCGTCGCGCCATTTTCCAGTTCCAGCGCTGGCAGCGCGGTGGTGCCGCGCGTCTTGGCGAGCAGCCAGTCGGGGCGTGGCTGCGATATGTCGATCTCATGATCGGCCATGATCCCGTCCAACCCTTTGAGGTCGAGCAGCAGCTCGATCCGCTCGGAAAAGGGGCAGCCGGGAATATGATACATGCGCAGCTGCCCTGCGGCCGGTTCGTCCTGCCAGCCCATGGATCAGGCCGCCGCCGTCGCCGCAGGGCGGGGCGGCATTTCGCTTTTGGACTTGGCGAACATCGCCTGGGCAGCAGGCCGGGCGGCGATCCGCTCGATCCAGGCGACCAGATGCGGCGTCGCTTCCTTGTTGACCATATCGGCGTACCCATGCTGCATCCCGTTCGCGATCGCGAAGTTGCAGATATCCGCCAGCGTATAATCCTCGCCCGCCAGCCAGGGGCTTTGCGACAGCCGCTGTTCCAGACGGTCGATCGATACGCGGATCTTGCGCATTTCCTCGTCCAGCACCTCTTTGGGAAAGCCCGCGCGAGCGCTGCGCCACTTGGCTTGCTGTTCGGGGATCGGGATATGCTTCAGCTTCTCCTCAAACTCGGCGTCGGACAACTTGCGCGCCATCGGGCCGATCATCCGTTCCCAGCCGATGGTGGAGACGCACCAGCAGAAATATTCGTCCACCCATTTGGTCCAGACGCGCATTTCGGCGATCTGCACCGGATCGACCGGGCGCAGGCGGATGGCGTCGGGAAAGGCGTCCTCCAGATATTCGCAGATCACCGTCGATTCGGTGATGATATGCCCGTCATGATCGAGCGCGGGCACCTGGCCGCGCGGGTTGATCGCCTTGAACCAGGGTTCGTGATGTTCGAACCGCGTCGGGTCGACGAAGCGGGGGGTGAAATCCAAGCCCTTTTCATACAGGGCCAGCAGGGGTTTCAGGCTATTGGCGGCCGGACCGAAGCTGTAGAGCGTCAACATACGCTATCCTCACCTTATCGTTGGCGGCGTCTGGTGCGCCTTCGGGGCAAGTGGTGCCGGGCGATCGGGCGGGCCGCAAGTCGTCTGTCGATACTATCAGTGACGCTACCCGGCAGCGCGGCGCTCAACCTGTCAGTTTCAATGATAGCGCCGCCACTCGCCTTGCGTGCGGGGCCGGGCTTTGCTTGGGTGGCAACAAGAAAAGCGGGAGAGAATGATGCTGGAACTGCTAACGTCGGAGACGCCCAATGGGTGGAAAGTCTCGATCCTGCTGGAGGAACTGGGCATACCGTATAAGGTCACGCCGATCGCGCTGACCGATCTGGTGCAGAAGCAGGATTGGTATGTCGCGCTCAACCCCAATGGCCGCATTCCCACGCTGGTGGATCATGATGCTGACGGGTTCGCCATTTTCGAATCCGGCGCGATTCTGCTGTATCTTGCGGAAAAGTTCGGGCGGTTCATCCCCGCCGATCCGCAGGACGGCAGCCGCGTGATCCAGTGGGTGATGTGGCAGATGTCCGGCCTTGGCCCAATGATGGGGCAGGCGACCGTCTTCAATCGCTATTTTGCCGAAAAGCTGCCCGCCGTGATCGACCGCTATGTGCGCGAAAGCCAGCGATTGTTCGGCGTGATGGACGCGCGATTGGCGGACCGCGACTATCTGGTCGGCGACTATTCGATCGCGGACATCGCCTGTTTCCCCTGGGTGCGGGGACATGACTGGGCCGGGGTCGATATGAGCGGTTTTTCCAACCTACAGCGCTGGTTCGACAGAATTTCAGCGCGGCCAGCGGTGCAGCGCGGGCTGCTTGTCCCGACGCCGCCGACCGATGCGGACATGGCGGAAAAGACTACGAAACAGGGAAAGACCATCATCGCGTGACCGCCTTCCTGCAGCGGATCGTCCGCATCGAATGGGGGCATTGCGACCCCGCCGGCATCGTCCACGCCCCGCGCTACTTCGACATTTTCGGCGAAAGCACGATGCTGTTGTTCGAACGGGCCGGCTTGCCCAAAAAGCGGGAGATGCTGGCGACCATGCCTTTTGCCGGATTCCCGATGGTGGATGTGTCGGCGCGCTTCTTCGTGCCGACCGCTTATGGCGACGATGTGCTGGTGGAGGCGGACGCGCCGGTCTTCGGCAATAGCAGCTTCACCGTCGCGCATCGGCTGTCTCTGGATGGCAGGCTGTGCGTCGAATGTGTCGAGAAGCGGGTATGGACGGCGCCCGATGCCAGCCGACCGGGGGGATTGCGCGCGGAGCGGGTGCCGGATGACGTGCGGGCGCTTTTCATAGGATGATATGTGTTCCCGCGCAGGCGGGAATCCAGTCCTGCCGCCTCAATTAGGCTCCCACCTGCGCGGGCGCACGGCGTTCTTTATCCACGTTCAGCGCGCGGCAAGACTGACCGCGCCATAGCATCGCCCTTGCAAAAAGGGAGACGCGTCATGGAGCAATCATTCGGCCTTTCCGACAGGCGCAGCCTGATCGCGGCGCTGGCGTTGCTGCCGCTGGCGGCCTGCGCGACGCCGATGGGGCGCTATACGGTCGAGGATGCGGTGCGCCGACTGCTCGAACTGTCGAGTTAGCGCGCTTTTGCCCGGCTGACCGAACCGGGCGGTTTCTATGACGATCAGCTCACCCGCATCACGCCGCCGGACCTGGGCGGCGGCAAGGGCGGGGCGGTGCTGTCCGCGCTGCTGCGCACCAATGCGGTGCGGAACCAGGTGGGCCGGGCGCTGAACGATGTCGCGGTCGATTTGGCCGACAATGCGACGCCGGTCGTGATGGATGCGGTGCGGCGCATGACGCTGGCCGATGCCGTATCGGTGTTGCGCGGCGGTCCGACGGCGGCGACCGACCTGCTGGCCGGGCAGGCGCGCGGCGCAGTGATCGAAGCGCTGCTGCCCGGCACGTCGCGGGCGTTGCGGTCCGATATGTTCGAAATGCTGTCGGCCGCGCTCTCCGCAACCGGAGGCCGGGACTATCTGGCGCTGGCGGACAATGTGTCGGGCCAGATCGGCGATGCGATCTTCCGGGCGATCGGGCGTGAGGAGGCAGAGATTCGACGCAATCCGGGCGCAACGCGCGATCCGATCCTGATGGCGCTGCTGCGATAGGGCTTGATTTCCGTCCCGCGCCATGGTGTCGCTGCGTCCATGGAACAGAAATTTCCCGGCGTCGCCGAAATCCCCTGGGATCAGCCCGCGACCATGATCGACCTGGATGGCAAGGCACCGCTGATCGGCACGATCCGCGACTGCGCCGTCCATTTCGGACTCTACAAGCTGCAGGCCAGGGCGCAGGCGCGCGTGCTGCTGACCCAGCCGATCCATCGCGAAGGCCGCAAGACGCGGACTTGGCTGCTGGAGCCTGAAGAGATCGAGGCCTTGGCCGAGCGGCTGAAGCGCGAGACGAACTGAGGCATCCATGTCGTCCCCGCGAAGGCGGTGACCCATCTCCTGGCTATTCAACCAGATGCAAGGCCGGGAGATGGATTCCCGCCTTCGCGGAAATGACGCCGGATAGAGTTACGCCAGTGCCTCGACCGCCGGTTCTTCGACCAGCTTCGCCAGCCGCGCCGCACTGACATCGTCCAAAGGCGCGAAGAGCAAAAGCCGCTGGCCTGGCGCTTCCTCGATCGCGTAGCTGGTGTGGCGGAACATGATTTCGCCGACGCCGGGCATATCGGCGATATTGGTATCCTCGAAATGGGCCATGATGTCCGATTCCTGCCAATAGCGGCTGAAAAATTCGGACTGTTCCATCATGTCGGCGATGATGCCTTCGAACACGTCGGGCTGGGCGGTGCGGCTATAATCCCATTTGAAGCGGGCGATCAGGCGGCGGCACATATCCTGGAATTTGTCCGGGTCGGCGCGATAGCGCGGGTTGAGCATCAGGATGCGGAACAGGTTGCGTTCCTCGCGCGGCATGGCGCTATAATCGCGAAAGGCGCGGGCGACGAGCCGGTTCCAGCCGATCACCGTCCAATCCTCCACGATCACCAGCGCCGGGATCGATAGCGCATCCATCAGATGCTGCGTGCCCGCATGGATCGTCTCGTCCGGGCGGCGCGCCAGTGGCGGCGGGCGATGCTGGGCCAAGGCGAAGAGAAATTCGCGCTCATTGGGGTTGAGCCGCAGGGTTCGGCTCAGCCGTTCCAGCATCGGCGCGGATAGCTGCACCTCCCGCCCCTGTTCGAACCAGGTGTACCAAGTGACGCTCATCCCCGCGAGGGTCGCCACCTCTTCGCGCCGAAGTCCGCGCGTGCGGCGGCGTTCGCCAGGCGGCAGGCCGACTTCCGACGGGGCCAGCTTCGCCCGCGCGGCTTTCAGGAACCGCGACAATTCTTCCCGTTGTGCCATGCCTTATCCAGTTACTCGTAATGATGGGACATCCACCGGCCTTCTTGCGGGCCGTTGCCTCTGCAAGACCTGTGATCCTGCGATCGGCAGCATAGCCGAGACTACACAGGAGAGTAAGATTGGCTGGCAAGCTATTTGTGACATGCGCGGTAACGGGAAGTTCGCCGATGCCCACGCACCCCAATTTCCCCTTCCGCCCCGATCATGTCGCCGCCGAAGCGCTGGCCGCTGCCGAAGCGGGCGCGGCGATCATCCATCTGCATGTGCGCGATCGTGAAACCGGCGATCCGTCGCAATCGCTGGAGGATTATCGCGAAGTCGTCGGCCTCATTCGGGCGAAGAATAACGAAGTCATCCTGAACGTCACCACCGGGCCGGGCTGCACCTGGATGCAGGGGGACGAAGACCCCGCCGTCTGCGGCCCCGGGACTTTGATGTTCACGGCCGAACGGCGGCTGGAGCATATTCTCGATCTCAAGCCCGATATGTGTACGCTCGACATCTGCACCATGCAATTGTGGGGCGGGGTGGCGATCAACCTTGACCCCATGATCACCAAGATGGGGCATATGATCCAGGATGCGGGCGTGTTGCCGGAGATCGAATGTTTCGAGGCGGGCGATTTCGTCTTTGCCGACGATCTGATGGCCAAGGGCGCGATCCCCAAGGGCGTGCCCTTCACCTTCGTGCTGGGCACCAAATACGGCCTGCCCGCGACACCCGAAGCGATGCTCTATGCCAAGAACCAGATCCCACGCGGGGCGCAGTTCACCGGCTTTGGCGTCAGCCGCCACAGCTTTCCCATGGCGGCGCAGTCCGCGTTGCTGGGCGGCCATATCCGCGTGGGGTTTGAGGATACGATCTATCTGCGGCGCGGCAAACTGGCGGCCGACAATGCCGACCTCGTGCGCTGGGGCGTCGAGATAGTCGAACGGATCGGCGGCGACATCGCCAGCGCGGGTGAGGCGCGGGCGATGCTGGGCCTGAAACAATAAGGGAGAGGACGGATATGACGCAGACAGCACAGGCGCCCATGGGCGACGTAAGCGGGAAAACCGCCTTCATCACTGGCGGGGCGGACGGCATCGGCTTAGGGATCGCGCGCGCACTGGTGCGGGCCGGGGCCAATGTGGTGATCGCCGATATTCGCGAGGATGCGCTGGCGCAGGCCAAGGCGGACCTGGCCGCCGACGCGCAGGTGGAAATCGTGCAGCTGGACGTGACCGACCGTGCCGCTTTCGTGCGCGCGGCCGATGCGGCGGAGGCCCGGTTCGGCAAGATTCACATGCTGATCGGCAATGCCGGGGTCGGGGTGCTGGGTCCGGTGCTGGATGCGCGATTCGATGACTGGGACTGGGGGCTTGGCGTCAATCTGGGCGGGGTGATCAATGGACTCGTCACCATATTGCCGCGCATCAGGGCGCATGGCGAAGGGGGGCAGATCGTCACCACATCGTCGCAATCGGCGCTGATCCCGATCAACGGATCGGCCATCTATACCGCGGCCAAGGCGGCGGTGTTGGGTCTGTCCGAAGCGATCCGGGGGAGCTGGCAACGGTCGATATCGGCGTGTCCGCCTTCATGCCGGGACCGGTGCAAAGCAATATCGGCCATAGCAGCCAGTTGCGCCCTGACGCCTTCCGCGAAAATAGCGGTTATCGCCAGCATGAGGCGGCGATGGAGCAGCGGCCCGTCTCGCCGCTTTGGATGAGCGCTGACGAAGTGGGTGAGCGGGTGCTGGCGGGCATCCGCGCCAATGATCTCTATATCCTGACCCATCCCGAATTTGCGGACGGTATGCGGACGCGGTTCGATGCGATCCTGGCATCGATGCCCGATGAGCGGATCAACCAGGAACGGGCAGGGGCCATCGGCTTTCTACTGTCCAACCCGGTGTTCGACGATCAACTGGCCCGGCGCACGGCGCAGGAGCCGGTGGCATGACGCAGGTCGCGGGGCGCACCGCCTTCATCACCGGGGGCGGATCGGGCGTGGCGCTGGGGCAGGCGAAGGTGTTTGCGCAGGCCGGGTGCAAGGTCGCGATCGCCGACATCAGGCAGGATCATCTGGACGAGGCGATGGCCTGGTTCGACGGACGCGGGCATGAGGTGATGGCGGTGAAGCTGGATATCACCGACCGCGATGCCTATGCCCGCGCCGCCGACGATGTGGAGGCGCAGCTGGGGCCGGTCGAACTGCTGTTCAACACGGCGGGCGTATCGATCTTCGGGCCGCTGCAAAATGCGACCTATGATGATTGGGACTGGCAGCTGGACGTCAATCTGCGCGGCGTCATCAACGGTATTCAGACTTTCGTGCCGCGGATGATCGAACGGGGCAATGGCGGGCATATCGTCAATACCGCGTCGATGTCCGCCTTCGTCGCACTCAAGGGGACGGGCATTTACTGCACGTCCAAGATGGCGATCCGGGGGCTTACGGAATGTCTGGCGCTGGACCTGGCCGATCATGGCATCGGCGTGTCGATGCTCTGCCCCGGTGCGGTCAACAGCAATATCCATGAAGCGGTGCTGACCCGCCCGGCGCATCTCCAGAAGACCGGCTATTATGGCGCGGACCCTGAAAAAATGGCCTATCTGAAGCAGGTGATCGCGGTCGGCATGGAGCCGGAGGTGCTCGCGCAATATGTGTTGAAGGGCGTCGAGGACGACCAGCTTTATATCCTGCCCTATCCCGAATTTCGAGGGACGCTGGAAGAGATTCATGATCGCGTCATGGCGGCTGTGGCGCAGCCGGAGGACGACCCCGATTACGAGAAGCGCGTCGCTTATGGCGTGCCGGGCGGAGAGAAGCGGGAGACGGTCGAGAGCTGAGCAAGTCTGCGGCCGGGGTTGATGAAGAGGTAAGCCTTAACTTCGCACATTTCCCCCAAGTTTTGACATTTAAGAACAAAAATTGGAAACTATATTACGTTTCCTTTATGCGCTACTGCGCATCCGGTGTAGTGGAGCATGCCACTGTAGGACAGCTCCGATCATTCTAGTCGTTCCCCGGCGAAGGCCGGGGTCCAGTCCCACGCTCAGAACTGGACCCCGGCCTTCGCCGGGGAACAGCGTATGGCTGTCAGCCCAGCCCCAGCAGCTTCACCGCATTGTCCTTCATGATGAGCGGCAGCACTTCTTCGCGGAAGCCCGCTTCGCGCGCGGCGTCGATCCATTTTTCCGGGCGGATGAGCGGCCAATCGGAGCCGAACAGCATCTTATGTTTAAGCTGCGTATTGGCGTACTGGATCACCTGTTTGGGAAAATATTTGGGTGACCAGCCGGACAGATCCATGAAGACATTGTCCTTGTGCAACGCCATCGACAGGCTCTCGTCGGTCCAGGGCCAACTGGGATGGGCGAGGATGATCTTCATGTCGGGAAAGTCGACCGCGACATCGTCCACCAGGATCGGCTGACCATATTTCAGGCGCACGCCGCCACCGCCGCGCATCCCCGTCCCCATGCCCGAATGGCCGGTGTGGAAGATGGCGGGCAGCTTATATTGCGCGATCACTTCGTAGATGGGATAGGCGACCCGGTCGGCCGGGTGGCAATCCTGCATGATGCCGTGGAATTTGAAGCCCTTTACCCCATAATTTTCGACCAGATCGCGGGCTTCGCGCGCGCCATATTTGCCCTTGCGCGGATCGATCGAGGCGAAGGGGATGACGATGTCGCTGTCGTTGGCGGCAAGTTCCGCTACCTCGTAATTGCTGATCCGCTTGGCGCCGATGCCGCTCTCGCAATCGACGGTGAACAGGCAGAAGGCGATATTCTGCGCGCGATAATAAGCGATGGTTTCAGGGATGGTCGGCCGCTTGCGGTCCGCCTTGAAATAGGCCGAGGCGGCGTCGAAATATTTCGCCATCACCGGGTCTTCGGGATCGTGGCACGACACTTCGGCGTGGACATGCACGTCGATGGCGAGGACTTTGGTGGGATCAACGGGCATTGGGCGTGCTTTCCAGTGTCTTGTCCTCATTGGCGCGGTGGATGACATAGGCGCGGATATCCTCGATCTCCTGCGCGGAGAAGATCGAGGCGAAGCTGACCATGCCATTATCCTTCAATGCGCCGTCATGGACGATCATCTGCCAGGTCGCCTTGTCGTTGAGGGCGGCGCTGCGGCGCAGGTCGGGGACGATGCTGCCGCCCACTGCCGCGTCGCCATGGCAGGTACTGCAATAACGGCCGAAGCGTGCGCCGCCCGCCGCGATCTGCGCCGCGCTGGCGGTGGAGGGGGGCGGGTCGAGCGGCATGGCGGCCAAGGGCGGGGCGGGGGGCAGGGCGGCCTTGCCGTCCAGCTTGAACACCAAAAGGCGGCTGATATTGCGGCTGGGGCCGCTCTTGTCGGAGAGGATGCCGGGCGCCAGCGCCCAGACCCCGCCCCAGCCTGCCATCACCGCGACATATTGCTGCCCATCCAGTTCATAGCTGATCGGTGCGGCGACGATGCCGGTCTGCGCCGGGAAGGACCAGAGCTTGCGGCCGTCTTTGATGGCATAGGCGTTGAAGTCGCCGGTCGCCGTCCCCTGAAACACCAGGTCGCCGCCGGTCGCCAGCAGCCCGCCATTCCATGGTCCCTTATAGGAAACGCGCCATTTTTCCTTCTGCGCGATGGGATCCCAGGCGATGAGCGCGCCGGTGGTCGCCTTCAATGCCGCATCGCGCACCGCCTTATCGGCGGGCATGGCGGCGGACGCGATATCGACGCCGACATTGAAGCCGAGCTTGTTCGCCTTCCAGCCCTTTTCCGGGATGTAAGGGAAGGCGGCGAGGTTGGCGGGGATGAAGACGGTCCGGCTTTTGGGATCGAAGGCCATCGGGTGCCAGCTATGCGCGCCGGTCGCGCCGGGGGAGCCGATGAAGGGCTTGCCGGTCTTGTAATAGCGCGCCTCCGGATTTTCGATCGGGCGGCCGGTCGCCATGTCGATGCCACTCGCCCAGTTGACCGGCACGAAATTCTTCGCCGACAGCAGATTTCCGTTGGTGCGATCGAGGACGTAGAAGAAACCGTTCTTGGGCGCCTGCATCAGCACTTTCTTCTGCTGCCCGCCAATCTCCATGTCGGCCAGCATGATATGCTGAGTGGCGGTGAAGTCCCAGCTGTCGCCGGGCGTGGTTTGATAATGCCAGGCATATTCGCCGGTCTTGGCGTGGACCGCAACGATCGAGGAGAGGTAGAGATTGTCGCCCTTGCCGTCCGAGCGATAGGCCTGGTTCCAAGGCGATCCGTTGCCGACGCCGATATAGAGCAGGTCCAGCTCCGGGTCATAGGCCATCGCGTCCCATACGGTGCCGCCGCCGCCCTGTTTCCACCATTCGCCATACCAGGTGGCGGCGGCTTTCTTGAGATAATCCGGTTCCTTCTCCGTGCCGGGCTGGGCCGGGACGGTGTAGAATTTCCAGCGTTCCTTGCCGGTGTCGGCATCATAGGCGGCGACATAGCCGCGCGCGCCGAATTCCGCGCCGCCATTGCCGATGACGACCAGTCCGTTCACCACGCGCGGCGCGCCTGTGATGGTGTAATTCTTCGTCTGGTCGAGGGTGACGACGCTCCAGACCGGCTTGCCGCTCTTGCGGTCGATCGCGATCAGGCGGCCATCCAATGTGCCCACGAACAATTTGTCGCCCCAAGCGGCGACGCCGCGATTGACCGCGTCGCAGCAGGCCTTGACCAATGTTTCGCGCGGGACTTCCGGATCGTAGGACCAGAGCAGCTTGCCGCTGCGCGCGTCATAGGCCTTCACCATGCTCCAGGCGGTCGAGGTGTAGAGGACGCCGTCGATGAACAGCGGCGTGCTTTCCTGCCCGCGATTGCTGTCCATGTCGGCGAACCAGGCGAGGCCCAACTTGCCGACCGTGTCCTGATTGATCGCGGACAGCGGACTGAAGCGCTGCTCGTCATAGGTGCGGCCGGTGGAGAGCCATTCAGCGGGCTTGGCCGCGATGATCCGGGCGGCATCGACGCCGCCTGTCGAGGCAGGGGCGGCGGTTTCCCGGCTCGTCCCCGTGCCACAGGCCGACAGGGCCAAACTCGTTCCCACCAGCAGCGCTATCGCGACCCGCATTGTCTTCCTCTCCATCTTTGGCGCGGATGTTTTCATCTGTCGCCGCTTGCTCAATTCACCATCCGCGCGCCGGTCCAATAGGCGGCGCGCAGGGCTTTCTTGTCCATCTTGCCCGCCGCGGTCCGGGGAATGGCGGGGACGAAGGCGACGCTTTTGGGTGCCTTCACCCCGCCCAATCGGGCCTTGGCATGGGCGATGATATCCGTTTCCCCGATATTGTCGGCAACGACAATGGCGTGGACCGCTTCGCCCCATTTTTCATGGGGGATGCCGATCACGGCGCATTCGCGCACGGCGGCCAGTTCGGTGACGGCGGCCTCCACTTCGGCGGAAAACACGTTGAAGCCGCCGGACACGACCATGTCCTTCTTGCGATCGACGATATAGAGATAGCCGTCCGCGTCGCGCCGGGCGATGTCGCCTGTATGGTGCCAGCCATGGGTGCGGATTTCGGCGGTGGCTTCGGGCATTTCATAATATTCGCGCGACACCAGCACGCCGCGCACCACCAGTTCGCCCGCTTCGCCATCGGGGAGGAGGTTGCCGTCTTCGTCCATGATGGCGACCTGCACCGATCGGCTGGGACGCCCGCAACTGGCGAGCCGTTCGGGCCGGTCGCTTGCCGCTGCGGCGATGGCTTCGGGCGAGAACCAGGTGACGATCATCGGCGATTCCACCTGACCATAGGCCTGGCAGAGGCAGGGGCCGAAAATTTCCACCGCCTGCCGCAGCTTTTCCGGGGAGACGGGGGAGCCGACCAGCAGGAAAATCTTGAGCGAGGACGTGTCGCTGCCCGCCAGTTCCGGCGCGTCGAGCAGGCTGTAGAGCGCAGTCGGCGGCATATAGACATGGGTGACGCGGCGGCGCGCGATCGTGTCGAGGACGGCGGCGGCGTCGAAACCGGGCAGGATGACCTGGGTCGCGCCGATCGACAGGGTCGCGAGCGCCACCGGGCCGGCCGCATGGGTGATCGGTGCGACGACGAGTGAGACAGGTGTGGGCGTTTTTCCGTCGATCGCCTGCGCCAGCGTCTCGATCATCGTGCCCCAGCCCAAATTGGTGACGACCACCCCCTTGGACGGACCGGTGGTGCCGCCGGTGGGAAAGAGGCCGACCACGTCGTCGGGCTTGCCGAAGGGATCGGAAAAGTCCGGCAAGCTGTCACACTCGCTGTCGCAGACGAACCGGTCGAGCGACGGGTCGCCGTCATGGTCGCAGTCGAGGCAGACGAAGCGGGTGAGGCCGGGGACGCGGGCCTTGAGCGCCGCGACGTCCGCCGCCTGGCTGCTATGGTAGAAGAGCCAGCCGCAGCGGACATAGGCGAGATAGGCGGCATTGGCGTCGATCGCGTTACGGCTGTTGACTGGCACCCACTGGCCATTGGCGCGCCAGATGGCGAGCAGGGCGACCATCATCGTCGCGCTGTTGGGCCCGTAGAGCGCGATCGGCTGCTGATCGCGGAAGCCGCCCGCATAGAGTGCGCAGGCGATCCGCTCCGTCAGCGCCTTCACCGCCGCGAAGCTGAGCGTCTCGCCGCTTGTCCCGTCGACCAGGCAGGGACGGTCGGGGCCAAGGTCGTGACCCCGGTCGAAATAGTCGATCGCGCGCATTGCTTCAGCCCCAGCGGTTGATCTCCGGGCCGGGCGCCCAGACGGTTTCGGGGCGGGGCACGGTGGCGAGGGCCAACCCCCGCGCCACGGCGGGGCGGGCGCGCAGGCGTGCTTCCCACGCGTCGGTCAGCGGCGTAGCGGCAAAGGCGTCGGCCACGATGGCGCGCATGCCCGCTAGCCACGCGAAACTTTCGAGGTCGGCGATGGAAAAGTCGCCCATCAGCCAGTCGCGCCCGTCGGCCAGCTGCGTCTCCAGCTTCTCGACCGCCTGGCTAATCTTGGTGCGGCTGTCGGCCAGCTTGCCTTCGTCGATGCGGCCATCGACGGCGTCCTGCCAGCGGGCGGCGAGATCGGCGCTGGCGATGGTGGCGGGGATAGCCGGCGGCGGCGCGGCGGCGGTGCCCAACGCGGCGGCGGCGGGTGCGACCCGTTCGATGACATAGCGGCACCAGGCCATCATCTGCCAGCGGGCATAGGGATCGGCCGGGCGCAAGGCGGGGCCGGAGCCGACCTCGTCCAGATAGCAGGCCAGGAAGACGCTGTCGGTCATGGCGACATCGCCGACGACCAGCACCGGCCCTTCGCCCTCGATCGACTGATCGACTTCGATGCCGTGGGGCAGGGCGGTCGAATGGCGTTCGCCCACGACCAGATCGATCGGATGCAGATTAAGATCGACGCCCTTTTCGAAGGCGGCGGCCAGGACGGTGAAGGACGGGCCATTGGGCTGGCCGTGATAGAGAGTGCCGGTCATGCGGGTTCGCTTTCGAGCAGGGAGATGCGGCGGGCGAGGTCGGTGCGGCCCAAGGCCCAGCAGGCGCGGGTGGCGGGACGCGCATAGATGGCGCGCAGCCAGCGCATGATGTTGGGCGTCAGCTCGTCATTGCATAGATGCGGCTGCGACAGCGGCATGGCATAGGCGAGGTTGAAGCCGTTGATGTCGGCCAGGCCATATGTGTCCGAAGCCAGCCATTCCCGCTGGCCCAATGCTTCCTCCAGATAGCCAATGCCAAGGCCCACGCGGCGTTTCGATTCGGTCATCTCTTCGTCCGAAAAGGCGCCGTTGATCGCCTTGCGCCAGGCGACGCGCCGTTCGGGCATGGGGATGCGGTCGATCGCCGCTTCCAGTTCGGCCGGGTCTTTCTGGCGCACGGACGGGCCGACGAAGATGCTCCAGCCGATCATGGAGAAGCTGGGCGCGAGCCACTGGTCGAGGAACTTCATCCACCAGCGGGCGCGCCATTGGTCCACCGGATCGGCGGGCATCAGGCGGGGGCCGTCGAACGCTTCGTCCACATATTCCATGATCGCGGTGGATTCGGTCAGCACCAGGTCGCCATGCGTCATCGCGGGAATGGTGCCGAGCGGATTGACTGCCAGATATTCAGGTTTGTGCTGGTCGAAATTCAGCAGGTCGAGATAATGGCTGTCGAACGCGACGCCCTTTTCGAACAAGGCCAGCATGGGCTTGCCCGAATTGGCGTTGGGTTCCCAATGATAGAGGGTGACGTTGGTCATGCCGGATCAATCTCCGAAAAGAGTCCGGCCAGGCGGTGAGGCCCGGCCGGTCAGGGGGAGGCTTAGAATTTCTTCTTCACGGTCACCGCCCATTCGCGCGGATTGCCCGGGCGGCCCTTGCGGACCCCGCCGCCTGCGCCGCGCAGGTCGAGAACGGAGAGAAGATAATATTTGTCGAACAGGTTGGTGACTTCGAACGACACGTCGAGATCCTCATCCGCATTCTGCCAGGTGACGCGCGCATTGGCGAGCGTGTAGGCTGGCACGAAATTGAGGATGCGTTCGCCGTTCACGACCGATGGGCCGCCATATTTCTTGTCTTCATAGGTGACGTCGAAGCGCGGCGTCAGGCTGCCTGCCTTGTCGAGGTCGATCTTATACTGGGCGCCGACGCTGAATTTCCAGGGCGGCGAGGCGGGCGGGTCGGAGGGCGATACGCCGCCGGGATTGGTGCCGCCCGGCACGGTCGGCGATGTCGCCGCCGGATCCAGGCTGCCGGCGATATATTTGAAGTCCAGATAGCTGATCGACGCATCGATCGCGAGGCCGTCGATCGGGTAGGCGGACAGTTCCGCCTCGAACCCCTTGACCCGCGCGTCGCCCGCGTTGAGACGGGCGGCGCAGGGCGCGGTCGGGCAGGTCAGCACCGGAATCTGAATATCGACATAGTCGTTGATGAAGGCGGACGCATTCAGGCGGACCCGACGATTAAAGAAGTCGCTTTTGAACCCGACTTCATAGGCGGTCAGCTTTTCCGGGCGGAAGGCGATGACCTGCTGCGTGGTGAAGGGGCGCGGGTTGGAGCCGCCGCCCTTGAACCCGGTCGATACCGATCCATAGACCATCAGATTGTCGGTCAGCCGATAATCGGCCGCCACGCGATAGTCCCAGCGCTTGGCGCTGTAATGGGCGGTCAGGCCCGACAGAGCGGTGACCGTTTCGGTCGTGTTGCCGTTGCCGTTATAATCGAGCGTATCGGCGCCCGAATAGCCGATCCCATAGGCGACGCCGACAGGATCGAGGAAGCGGTTGACCGACCCGTCATAGTTCAGGCGATAATAGGTCTGGTCCTTGGTTTCGGCGGTGTAGCGCAAGCCGCCGCTCAGCGTCAGGCGATCGATCGGTTTCCAGGACAGATGGGCGAACACCGCCTTGGCTTCCGCCTTGGTCGGGTCGGGCTGGCGGAATTGCAGCGGATAGACCGCGACGTAGCGAATGTCCTGGAACGAGTCATAGGTGGACTTCTGCTTGAAATAATAGCCGCCGACCGTACCGTTCAGACTGTCGCTCAGGTCCATGTTCAACCGAACTTCCTGGCTGAAACTCCAGTTTTCCAGCGAGTTTCGGCCGAAATTGGTATTGGCAGGCGACAGGTCGTCATCGGAATCGAACTGGGTGTCGAAACTGCGATAGCCGGTGATCGACGTCAGCTTGAAGGCGTCGGACAGGGTATAGTTGATCTGGCCCGACACGCCCCAGCCCTTATAGAGGCTGCGGTCGGTGCCCTGGGTCGCGGCGAGCGGCGTGCCGGCTGCGCCGAACGGATCGACCGGGATCGGCGGCGTCCAGACGCCCGCTGGCTGGCCGGTGCCGATATAGTTGCAATAGCGGCCGCAGATGAAGCGGTTGTCGTACGGGATGCCGGGTGCGGGATTGGTGTTGGGCGAATTGATGGTGGCCGTGTCGAGCAGCACTTCGCCCGCGATCGTATGTTCGTCGCGCGTATAGTCGCCGATGACCGTCACATCCAGCTTGTCGGTCGGTTGCCAGGCCAGGATGCCGCGGATCGCCTGATAGCCAACGCCACCCAGCTTGCTGATGGTGCAATCGCCGGCAGACCGGGTGGACGGGATGCCGCTGCCCGGATTGGCGCAGCCATAATCGATCCGGTCGACAAAGCCGTCCTGCTGCTTGGCGACGCCCGATATGCGCATGGCCAGCGTGTCGGTGATGCCGAAGTCGGCGGCGGCGCGGATGCCGATGCGGTTGCGGATGCCGTAATTGACTTCGACAAAGCCGCCGCCGTCGCCGGTGGGGCGCTTGGAATAGAGTTTGATCGCGCCGCCTTCGGCATTGCGGCCCGCCAGCGTGCCTTGCGGTCCGCGCAATATTTCGACGCGGTCGAGGTCGAGCAGTTCGAAGACCGCGCCGGTCAGCTGCGGATAATAGACATCGTCGATATAGATGCCGACGCCCGGTTCATAGGCGGGGTTGAAGTCGTTCTGGCCGATACCGCGGATCGATGCGGTGATGGAAGGGCCGAAGGACGCGCCCTGGGGTTTCAGCGACACGTTGGGGGCGGCGTCGGCCATTTGGGCGAGGTTGGTCTGACTCTTGGCCTCCAGCTCGGCAGCGCCCACGGCGGTGATGGAGATGGGCGTGTCCTGCAAGCGCTGGGCGCGGAACTGCGCGGTGACGACGATGTCGGCCACCGAACTTTGCGGCTCCGTACCCTGCTCGGCCGCCTGCGGCGCGGCGGCGGGCGGTTGCGCGGAGGATTGCGCCGACGCGGGCGTGGTGATTGCGAGGATGGAGGCCGACGCCAACAGGGCGCGCGACATCATTGCACGAAGATCGTGTTGCATGGGTAGTCCCCTCTCCTAATCCGGCTTGTAATCCGCCCTGCCCGGACGTGATCCGCCTCATGACGTTGCTGTGCGTCGATTGTTAGTAAGACATACAATTTTATCGGATGCAAGAGCCGGTTTCACCCGACGACGAACATTGTTGCACTATTCGCCACTATTGGGAGAGGGCAAATAATGCTGTTGTCTCTATTGGTGGTACTACTGATAACAGGATGAGCAGACCGGGCGAGCGAGGACCAAGGTCAATGCGGCTGACGGGTAGTGGGTTGGTCAGACGTAGATGCGGCGCAGCAGTTCCACCAGCATCGCGGTTTCGGCCGGACTGAACCGGGCCTTGAGCCAATTTTCATGCTCGGCGATGCAGTGGCGCGCTTCGGCGAGCGACTCGCGGCCTGCGTCCGTCAGGCTCAGCGTCTGGCGGCGGCGGTCTTGTGCGGACGCGCCGCGGGTCAGGAAACCGCGGTCCTGCATGCGGTTGACGATCGCCATCACGCTCGCCCGGTCCATCTTGAGGCGACGGCCGATGTCCGCCTGGGCGATGCCGGACTGATCCTGGATCAGCCACAGCACGGCGACCTGCTTCTGGGTCAGACCCAGGTCGCTGAAGGTTTCGGTGAAATGTTGATAGACGGCCGCGCTGGCGAGGCGGACATGGAAACCGACAAGATCGTCTATGCCGCTGAGGCGAGGATCCGGGAAGATGTCGAGGGGCGGCACGTCGTTCATGGTATTCATAGTAACAGTGTGGGCAGTAAGCGGTGATCCGTCAATCCTGCGCCGCGGGTAAATGTAAATGTGACATACGATTTATCGCCGCGTCTTTGGCATCATACCGTCTCGCCCGCCGCCCGCGCGCGGGGCAGCAGGCTGGCATGGTCGCGTTCGACCCGCCGCAGCAGGACCAGCAGGATCAGCACCAGCGGCGGGGCCACCCAGTTGATCGACAGGATCGCGCCGCCCAGGTCGCCGCCGCGCGCATCGCTGATCATCCCCACGGCGTAGGGGCCGATGCCCAGGCCGAAGATGGTCGACACGACGATATAGAGGCTGACGATCAGCCCGCGCATTCGCGGCAGCACCTGTTCGAACAGCACGGCATAGAGCGGCGGCATCCACATGGTCAGGATCAGGCTGTAGAGGATGAAGCGCAGGTAGAAGCCCCCGGCATCGCCCGCGCGATAGACCCAGAGCGCCAGCAGCGGCGACACCGCCATGGCGAACAGCGCGACCCAGACGCGGCGTGACAGGCGATGCGCGCCGATCCGGTCGGACAACGGCCCGGCCAGCAGCGGGCCGACCACGCCCAGCGCCGCGGACAGCAGTCCGAATTGCAGGCCGGTGTCGGCGGGGGACAGGCCATAGCTTTTCATCAGGAAGGAGGGGGTAAAGCCCATGACGCCATAGTTGATGACGCTTTGCAACGCGCCCGCGGCGATGCACAGCATCAATGAGGGATTGCCGGTGATCAGCGCATAGGCGACCGGATCGCGCCCTTTGAGATTTTGCAGCAGATTGGCGATGACGAAGGCGCCAAAGCCAATCACGCTCCATTGGACGACATGCGGACTGACCGCCAGGCCATGCAGCAGCAGGGGCGGGCGCGGGGAAAAGGCCTCCGCCCAACCGATCGCCAGCAGCATCGCCACGATGATCAACCCCAGCAGGCCGATATTGATCGCCCAGTCCCGCCCACTGGCCCGTGTCCGGCCAAGGCTGATCCAGTGAAAGCCCGGCGTCACGGCGCCCAGCACGTTCAGGCTGGCGCGGAACGGATGCGGATCAGGCGGGGTGGGGATGCCGTCCATCACGCCGCGCCGCGGTTCGGGCAGGCGGCTCATGAGAAGGGCGATGATAAAGCCGGGCGACGCGGCGACGGCGAAGGCGAATTGCCAGCCCTTCAGCCCCAGCGGTGCGCCGCCCCCTGCATAGCGCGCGTCCCACCATTGCGCCGCCATGCCGCCAATGACGAGCGATCCGCCCAGGCCGATGGCGATCGCGGCGGCCATCACCGCCATCACCATGCCGCGCTTTTCGCGGGGGAAATAGTCGTAGCTGAGGCTGGTGCCCGCCGGTTGCGATGCCGCTTCGCCAATGCCGACGCACAGGCGCGAGAGCATCAGCGTGAAGAAGCCGGTGGCGAAGGCCGCCCCGCCGGTGGCGAGCGACCAGAAGCCGATCGTGATCGCCAGCAACCGGGTGCGTATCCACCCGTCCGCGAGGCGCCCGAGCGGCAGGGAGAAGAGCGCATAGAACAGGGCGAAGACGGTGCCGTAGAGCAGCCCCATTTCCGCGTCGCCGATATGGAGGTCCGCCTTGATCGCGGGGGCCAGGATCGCAAGGATGTTGCGGTCGAGCAGGCTGACGAGGTTGGTGGCGGCGATGAGGGCCAGCGCATAATAAGCGGTGCTGCGCGAGGGCGTGGGCGCGGTCACAGGGCGCAGCCGGTCTGGGCGATCGGGTCGGGCCCGACCGATGTCAGGACGAATGGATCGCTGCCGTCGGCGCGCAACGCATAGCGCATCCTTTGTCCTTTATTGCTGACGGGATATGACGCCCGCGATGCATGGCGTTCGGCTATCAATAATCTCATATCCCGTACCGCCCGCTTATTATCGCTTGAAATTGTATGGTTCACTTACGGATCAGGCGCTTTGCGCCGCCAGTCTTTCCACTTCCTCGCCATAGGGGCGGATCGCGCGGATCATGCAGAACGTGGCGATCGGCAGCAGGATGGCGGCCGTCAGCAGCATCGCCTTCCACAGCTGGGTGGAATCGCCGACGATATAGTCCTGCACCAGCCCAACGATGAAGCTGCCCATCGCCCCGAAGAAGGTGAACATGAAGAGGTAGATCGCCGTCACCTGCCCGCGCATGGCATTGGGCGCCACGCGCTGGATCGCGGCATTTTGCGGAACCGCGCCGGCCATGCCGAACATCGCGCCGATGCTGGAGACTGCCAGCGACGCATAGCCATTGGGCATCAGCGGCGCCAATATGGCGCAGACGGTGACGCACCCGAAGAAGATCGCCGCGGCGCGCACATTGGCGTCGGCATGGCGCTTGGCCAACCATTCAACGAAGATGCCGCCCAACAGCAGGCCCAGCAGCGACGCGACCAGCGTCATCGACCCCATGACCGCGCCGATTTGCGCCTCGTTCCAGCCATAGGTGCGGATCATGAAGGGGACGCGCCAGAATTGCAGGCCGAACACTTCGATCGCGCTGAGCGCCAGTCCCGCGAACAACGGATAATAGACGCGGCGCTTGGCATGGATCGCCTTGGCGGCGTCCAGCCCGGTGAAGGTCAGGATACGGCGGCCAAGCGAAGCGCTGACAGGCACGGGCGCGATGCCGGGGGCTGACGCCTGGCGCGGCGGTTCCTTGATAGTCAGGAACAGCAGGGACACGCACAAAGCGGGCAGGCCCAGCCAGATCAACAGCCATTGCCAGCCCAATATGGTGAGGCCGCCATGCTGGGTCGGCGCCCATCCCACCGCATGGGCGATCAACATGCCGCCGATCACCGGTCCCAATGTGGTGCCGCCGATAAAGCCGAATTGCAGCAACGCGAAGGCGCGGGTCAGAATACGCGGCGGAAAAGCGTCGGCCAGCAGCGAATAGGAGGATGGCGCATGGGCCGATCCCCCCGCCGCCAGGAAGACGCGGGTGCCGACGAACTGGCCGAAATTCTGCGCGATGCCGCCCAGCGCGGTGATGACGCCCAAGGCTGCGCATCCGCCCGCCAGCACGAATTTGCGCGGAAAGATATCGGCCAGGCGCGCGAGCGGGATGCCGACGAACAGATAGCAGATGATGCTGGCGGGACCGGCGAGAAAGCCGAGCTGCGAATCGGACAGGCCGAAATCCGCCTTGATCCGTTCGGCCAGCATGGCGAACACCACTTGTTCGAAGAAGGTGACGAATGTCGCCAGGATGATGACGAACAAGGCCCAATAGGCCGCCTTTGTCGAATAGGACGGGAGCGTAGGCCGCGCGCCATCAGCGGCGACTTCCCCCGCTTCGTTCCACGGCAGGTCGGTTGCAATCGGGGCGGGCGCCAGGGCCATGGCCTTCTCCTCTCCACCATTCCCCCTTTTTCACAGGGGTGAAATTTCGGCTTGGCGAATTTGTAAGTGATCTATACGAATATGGCGAGCAGAAAATGGATCGTCGTTAAAAATCGACACAGGAGAGTGGGATGCTGGATTTTAGCGGTCGGACGGCCTTCGTCACCGGGGGCGGCAATGGCATTGGCTTGGGCTTGGTGCGCGCCTTGCTGGCGCAGGGGTGCAAGGTCGCCATCGCCGACATTCGTCAGGACGCGATCGACGCGGCGCTCAAGACGCTCGACAATCAGGACGTGGTTGGTGTCCAACTCGATGTCGCATCCCGCACTGGTTTTGCTGAGGCGGCCGATCGGGTGGAGGCGGCGCTGGGGCCGGTCAGCCTGGTCTTCAACAATGCCGGCATCAACATCTTCCAGACGATCGACGAGTTCAGTTACGACGATTGGGACTGGGTGATGGGTGTCAATTTGCACGGGGTCATCAATGGTGTGATGACCTTCGCCCCGCGGATGAAGGCGCTGGGGCAGGGCGGCCATATCGTCAATACGGCGTCGATGGCGAGTTTTCTGTGCGGTCCGGCGCCCGGCATCTACAACACCACCAAATTTGCGGTGCGGGGGTTGAGCGAATCCCTGCGCTACAGTCTGGCGCCCCATGGCATCGGCGTATCGGTGCTGTGTCCCGGTCTGGTAAAAAGCCACATCTTCGCCAGCGACGAAATCCGGCCTGCTGCCTTGAGCGCGGGGGCGAAGCCGGTGGACAGCGCCGCGGTCGATCGACTGGCGCAATTGCACCAGTTCGGTATGGAGCCTGATGTGATCGCTGCGCGCACGTTGGAAGCGATGCAGGAAAACCGCTTCCATATCTTTCCCCATCCCGAATTTCGCGATGAGCTGGCGACGATCTTCGATGAGGTGCTGGCCGATTTCCGCGATTATCCGCAGGACGCCGGTTTCGACCAGCGCACCGGTTTTGAAAAGATGCGCCGCGACAATTATGCCGCGGCGCGCCGTGCGTCCCGCGAACGGGCTTAGGGTGCAGACCCATAAATTACGAGGTCGAGATGGAGACGAAAATGGCCGGTGGGAGGGAGAGCGCGCCGCGAGATAGCGGGGCTATCTTGCAAGCGTTCGACCGCGCCACCGGCCATTTTCGTCCCACCCCCTCCTTAACGAAAGAATTGGGGGGCAGGATTGTCCGGGCGCTGTGGCACGTCGAAGCTCTCGACCGGGCAATTTTGCCCGCTCTTCGCGCTTCTCCTCCCACAGCATTCCGGGCAATTCTGTCTTGATCCTCGTAATTTATGGGTCTGCACCCTAATGCGCGAACAGGTCGCCCTGCCGGGGAGGGGCCGCCCGGCGTGATGGCGCGGGGCTGCCGATCAGCACCCGCGCCCGACCTGTCAAGATATAGACCGCCTGTCGTTGCGCCCCGCGATTGAGATGATCGACGCGATAGCCCTGATAATGGCGTTTGAGCAGGCCCGCCTTGACCAGTTCGGACGCCGCGCGGCTAAGATTGGTCTTGCCTGACGCGCGGACGCGATTGCGCACTTCCTCCTGCACCAGCCTATCGTCGGATGCGGCGTCGCCTGAGAGCTTGGCGTCCCGGCGCAATTCGTCGCGCACCCGTTCCACCAATGCCATGCGGCGCGGGTCGCGATGACCCATGGGCGTGAGCGCATCGCATAGCCAGTCGCGCAGCGGCATAAGCCCATTGTCCACCCGGACCAGCGGCCCGGCGCTGCCGTCCGGCCGCGCTACGTCGGCGATCAGCGTTAACAGCATGAAGGCGTAGCGTGGCCGCGAGCAGCAATGCGACAATTGGTCGAGCAACAGCGAAAGGTCGCTGCCGCCAGGCGTGCGGGAAGGAACGGGCATGGGAAACATATCGTGAATCAAGCACAGTGTGAGTCGGATGTGAATCCACTTTCTTTCGGCCCTGTCAGTTTGTCGGCTGTGACACTTTACCCGCTGGCAAAGTGTCATTGGGGAAACTTTGGTGTCGTGACGGGCCGCAAGATTGGTGATCGGGTTTGTGGACAGCGGGGCGGGGGGCTTTTGGAGGTGTCATATGGCCATGGCGATCGGGGCGCCTGGGGCGGGCGACTCTTGTCTTGGGAATGACCGAAGGCAAAGGGCTGTGCTTTATGGGGAAGCGCCAAGCCTCGACCAGGCCTGGCTATGCGTTCACACCCCATCGCAGGCCGCATGACATTTTTTTGAAAAAGCCGGTTGACCGACTCA